>DATFLS010000458.1:0-4999 GCA_035267465.1 bacterium | reverse complement strand
TGCCGATAAGGACCTACCGGAGCTCGTTGATGCCAGAAAGCGTTTGTCGAAATTAACCGGAAGAGGATAAAATGGCTGGCTATCACGACACTCACTCGGAAAAAAATATAAAATCTACCTGCGACGGATAACAAATCCGGTCATCCCATCCTGACTTATCAACTCGGGTGTGAATCCCGAATATTATAAAACAATCCGGAAATTGCAGCGCTCCGTTTCGTACCAAAGAACACAGCCTCTCTCGAAAGAATCGGGTAACCGGTTAGTCTTCGTCGTTGTCTTTCACGAAGTGCAGCAGCCAGCCGTCCAATCGATAGGACAGACTTCCCCTGTCAAAGTCGATTGTCCCGGTCATTGCGGCCCAGACGGTATCAATATCCGCCTTGGTAGCCTGGATATCGTGTTCGTCTATCTCGACAATCCCTTCCAGAGATGCATAATCTGGAGAGAGCGTTCCCCTATAGGTGCCGGCGATAGACGGAGGCGGAATATCACGGCGGAGTCTGCCCTGCTTTGTAAATTCGAAATCCCCCACAAAACTATCTCTGCCGGTTTCCTGGGGGATGATACGAAAATTCTGCCATACCGCAATGCGGCCAAAATGGGTAGCATGGCCGGTCCCGTCGATGTTGAATCCATTCTCTGAAGTTGTCACTTCTGCATCAGACACCTTAGCGTTAAATGCAACGCCGAACGAATCCCGGCCGGTGAAAAATGCACGGGCTAATGCATCAGTATTTTCGCCATTTATCCCATTCCGGTATTCCGGTAGAGAGGCCGGATTGTTGATGCAGCATGCCAGCACCAGCACGGCGAAAAACACCGGAATAAGGGAATGCTTATTGAAGACCATTGGAAATCTCCTTTTTATTCTTTGTGTATATTTATTATGACTACATTAGTCCCTTTAATGCCAATGATTGTATTGAATAGTAATTGAAATCGCAAGGGAAAATCCCGGATTCCTTTAACCTTTCACCAAGGTATGCTTTTCATACTTTCAGGTGATGAACATATCTTGTAGATCACCAGCCGGAGTATGTCAGAATCTCTCCCATTGAATCTTCGCTGTGTTCGATCTCAAATAGCTGTTAATGGATAAAAAGAACCATTAGTGCTCGTATACGTTACCAGTAAATAGCGTACAGGGTGTATTCAGAAGGCAGTGAAACGTAACTGAGTGACTCAAAGAATCTTGAATGCTGAAAGAAAAGAGCGAAATTATCCTGATACATAACCCTCCTTCCACACAGAGATTGTTTATTCTACCTGCCATTTCATTTGAAAGGTTGCCGTTTAACTTCTCCCGATGTTTGCAGCCGCATCTCAATAGTCACTTCCATCAATCATTGGTTTTCTCCCGGGCCTTACGTTCCCGGCGGCGATCCCGGTATTCGTAGTAGGTCAGATCGTAAATATTTTTCTCCTGACTGAAGAAATAGCTGGCAATGTAGGCTACCACGAACAACACGATATGACTATAGACACCCAGCATGTATTGATGATGAGGATAATTGTATTTGCCCAGGTCCAGCAGGAGCCGTGCTTCTCCGCCTATGGTGACGTGTGTGGAGGTCAATACCCCGTACGCACTGAACAGAATGCAGGCGATGATCCCGGTGTACACGCCCTTCCGGTTGGCGTGGGTGGTGAACACTCCCAGTAGAAACAGTCCGGCAATGCCGCCGGAAAAGATGGCATACAAAGTGAAGACGATACTGAGCGCCGTTTCCTCGCCTGCCGTCACATACCAGGATGCGATGCCCAGGGATATCAATCCGGTGATCAACACCACCAGTCTTCCCAAGATAAGCTGCCCCCTGTCGGTGGTATATTGCTTCAACCTGATATAATAATCCTCGACCACCACGGCGGATAAGCTGTTCAGGTCGGAATCGAGGCTGGACAGGGCCGCTCCGATCAATCCGGCGAGTATAATCCCGGCGACACCCGGGGGAAGCTCGGTCATAATGAAATGGGGGAAGACGGCATCCGGCCGGATTCCGTCAGGCAGCTGATCAGCAGAGACATGATAATACGACCACAGCAGCGTACCGATGAACATGAATAACGTCCACACGCCCGCACTCATTAACACACCAATCAAGGAAGCTCTGACCCCCTCTTTATCGGTTCGGGCGCTCAGATATCTTTGCACAATCGTCTGATCAGTGCCGTATTTCTGCAGTGCGTAGAAAATCCCGTTAATCGCCATCACCCAGAAGGTGAGTTTGACGAATCCCCAGTTGTACGGTCCGAAATCGATTTTTCCACTGGCGAAGGCTGTCTGCATTATGCCCGCCGGACCCACCCGGGTGCCGAACAGTAAAATCACCACCGTGAACAGACCGCCGATCACCAGCAACCCGCCCTGCAGTACGTCAGACCATATGACACCTTCTATCCCTCCCACAAGCGTATAGACGATCACGGAGACACCCAGGATCCAGATAATCAAATAGATGTTCACTCCCAGCATGGTGGCGAGAGCCAGAGATATCAAATAGAATACGGTGCCCATTTTGGAAAAATGTGCAAACAAAAAAGCCAGAGAGCCATAGACCCGAGCCAGATAACCGAACCGTTTTTCGAAAAATTCGTACGTGCTGACCCCAATAACTTTACGATACAGCGGAACAATGATCCAGATGATACTCACCAGTACGATGGGAACCATCAGACCCTGGACCAACCGGATCCAGTTGGAATCAAACCCCTCTCCCGGATACGCAAGGTAGGTCACACTGCTGATAAGAGTCGCCAGAATCGAGAGACCGATGGCCCAGGCGGGGATAGCCTTGTTTCCAAGATAGTAACTGTCCTTGGTTTTACTTTTCCTGGCAAAGTAGACGCCCATCCCGATCATGATGCCCAGAAACACAACCACAAACAGGAAATCCAGAAAATGAAGACCGTTCTCAACCATAGTCACCCTCCACTGCGTACTTCTTTACAATTATCATCGAACAGTAACTCTGATATTAATCTTCTTTATTGTAATTTCCCTCCTTTTACGTGAATATGGAACCGGAGGTGACAGGAATTGTTCTCCTGATATCAGCCCTTCAGCAATATAAACTACACCGAAAAGAAACCCCGATATTAGAGGGAAATAAAAAGCCAATCGTCTCATTTCACCACTACCGCAATCTGAAGGGTGAGCATCTTTATTAATTGCAATGGGAGTACCACCGTTCAGAGCTTCCCGATGGCCTCGAGAGTCTGTTGTAAGTTCTCCGTCTCCTCTTTGGACGGTGGCAGGAACGGTTTCCGGGGAATGCCCGCATCAAATCCGGTAAGGGCCAAAGCCGCTTTGGTTAAGGGCACCGGATTCACCCGGGACCCGGGGGTGAGTGCACCAGCAAACCGGTAAATTATTTTGTGCAATCTGGTGGCCTGGTTCACATTCCCTGTGAAAAACCTCTCGATCATTTCCTTCATGAGATCTCCGACCACATGCGATCCGCCGCTGACCACTCCACTGCCCCCCTGCACCAGCACCTGCAGGGTCATAGTATCATCTCCGCAATAGACGGCAAAATCCTTATCCGCCGGGATAGAGGCAAACACTTCACTGGACTGCAGCGGATGTAAAGCCGCCTCATCTTTTATGCCAATGATGTTTTGGATTTCGGCCAGCCGGGAGGTGGTCTTCGGTTCAATATTCACACCGGTAAACACGGGGATATTATACAGAACAATCGGGATTGTCACCGCTTCCGCCACCTCGCTGTAATGCGAAAAGAGTTCATCCTGGGTGGGAGTACCGAAGTACGGCGGCACCACCATGGCAGCATCATATCCCAGGGATTCGGCTTTCCTGGTTAAGAGAATTGTCTCTTGTGTCGTACATGCACCGGTCCCTGCAACAAGCGGGATCTTTCCCTGCAGGGACTGCACCGCTTCAAAAAGGGCGACCCGTTCCGAATAACCAAGTGAGTGAAATTCCCCGTTTGTTCCGGAAAGAATAATGGAATCGCAGTATTGTCTTTCAATCAGCCGTTCGGCCAGTAAGCAGGCTTTATCGCAGTCAACTTCGGAGGATTCATCAAACGGAGTGATCATGGGAATGGCCACCCTGCCAAAGATCTTTTCAAGGTTCTTCACTAATGGGCTCTCCTTTCGATTCGGGAAAAATTGTCCGGAATACTTCAATTAAATTCGTTATGCTTCTCATTCAGTTATTCAAGCTCTTAGTGACTATTAAATCTGCTATTTCTCCGGTGCTTCTGCAACGATCTCCCGACTGATATCAGCAGGATATCCTCTGGTGATCCCTGGTAGTAGATTTGTAAAGACCATTCTCAGATACTTCCTATTCCATTTCCAATATATTATTTAGATTCAAGGCCTCTATCTGGTCCCGGACATCCTCCCTCCGGGCGTCATCCAATGCGCGGATCGGGGGTAGCGTGTACGGCTGGCACAGTCCGAGATATTCCATGATGCACTTCAAGGCAGCCAGGGACTGACTCAGGTTCCGGTCCTTCTGATAGACCTCCGCCACCACATCAGTTTGCCGCTGAAAGGTTTCGGCCGCATCCACAGCGTGTCTTCGTGCCGCTTCGTATAACTGCCGAAACAATCCGGGCGCTATATTACCGGTGCTGGGAACCAACCCGTCAGCCCCTTGCAGGAGTCCTTCCGCCGAGAACGCTGTCCATCCTATCAACACCGAAAAATCCTGATGATCCTTCCAGCGGTCAATCGCCTCCCGCAATCGACCGGCATCCCGCTCGGAATCCTTGATCCCCGCAATTCGAGGATGTTCGCTCAACTTCCCGACAACGTCCAGGGGAATTGACAGATGAGTGGTGGCGGGGATGTTATACAAAATAAGCGGCAGCGGGATGTTATCTGCCAGCGTCCGGTAATAGTGCAGCATATCGTCCGGCCTCATGGGATAGTAATACGGCAGATGAGCGACCACGGCATCCACTCCACAGTCAGCATACCGGCGGGCGGCCTGAACGGACGTTTCCAGGCAGGTATCCGAGAT
>DATFLS010000457.1:0-15363 GCA_035267465.1 bacterium | reverse complement strand
CTTCACAGATGTCGACCAATCCGTCCGTATAGATGTCAAGTATCTGATGCAGGTTGTCAGAACGCACCCGAAGGAGCACTTTATACGCTAAGGCAAGCAAATTATCACCGGAGAGAATCGCCGTGCTCACATCCCATTTGGTATGCACCGTCGGCTTCCCCCTGCGCTGATAGTCCTCATCCATGATGTCATCGTGCACCAGGGTAAAATTATGCAGCATTTCGAGAGAGACGGCCGCATTAAGCGCTGCCTGCTCCGGTCCCTGAAAGGCATGGTTTGCTAACAGGGTCAGAATGGGCCGGATTCGTTTCCCGCCGCCGTCCAGTACATATTCAATGGGACGGTACAGCGACTGCGGATCATCATAGGATCTGGCGATTTCCAGGAGCCGCCGGTTTACCTTCTGACGTAACTCTGTGATAAACGCCTTTGAGTCAATTGTGTGTAATTCTTTCCTCGACATAATCTAACCGTAACTGTTTTAACTTCGTCGGTATACTGAATTTATCCTACCGAGCCTACTATTCTGGAACTCAGGCAGTGTGCATTTATTCTTCTAATTTTAACTCACCGAATTCTTGCAGCTTCCGGATAACCATATTTTTAATTTCCGCCAATCGCTCAGGAGTTTTCGCTTCGAAGCGACACACAATTACCGGCTGCGTGTTGGAAGGACGAACCAATCCCCAGCCATCGCCAAATTTAATACGAATTCCGTCAACATCAATATACTCATATTCCTGTGAAAAATACTCTTTCGCCTGCTCGGCAATTTTGAACTTTTCCTCATCATCTGCTGCTTCCAGCCGCATTTCGGGAGTACTTTCAAAGTGCGGGAGATCCTCGAGAAGCTGCGAAAGCGTTTTCTGCTGACGACTGAGCGTCTGGAGAATCCTGGCGGATACATAAATGGCGTCATCATAGCCGTAATACTCGTCAGCGAAGAAGAGGTGGCCGCTCATTTCACCTCCGAACCGGGCCCCGCTTTCTTTCATCTTTTGCTTGATAAGCGAATGCCCTGTTTTCCACATCACCGGAGTTCCACCCTTTGCTCTGATGGTCTGTTCCAGGGCCTGTGAGCACTTCACGTCAAAGATCACTTCCTCGCCTTCCTGCTGAATGACTTCGTCCAGAAAGATAGTCATCAGGCGATCGGCCCACACGATTTTGCCGGTGTCGTCGATCACGCCGACCCGGTCCGCATCCCCATCATAGGCAATACCTACGTCGTATCCGTCCTGTTTCACCGTATCGATCAGGTCCCGGACATTTTTCAACACAGTGGGATCCGGATGATGGTTCGGAAAGGACCCGTCAACGTCACAGTATAGTTCCGTCAGATTGACGCCCAGCCGCCGGAAAATTTCCGGAGCCGCCAGTCCGGCAGAGGCATTCCCGCAATCCATGGCAACCTTCAAAGGCCGCTGCAGTTCAATCTTCTCTGCGACCATGTCGATATAATCGCCGAGAATGTCCTGTTGAGTGAGCTCCCCCGAACCGGTCTCGTAGTCTTCCTTCTCAATAATTTGACGAATGGTCTGAATCTGATCACCATATACGGCGCCAGTCTTTAACGACATCTTGAATCCATTGTATTCCGGAGGATTGTGGCTTCCGGTGATCTGTACCGCCCCTTCGATTGGCAAATGATACAAGGAGAAGTAATTAGCCGGAGTGGGGAGCGTGCCGGCATCTATAACGTTCACCCCTGTAGCGAGCACTCCTTCGGCAAACTTCTTTTGCAGATGAGGAGAAGTCAGCCGAATATCTCCACTTATACTGATTGTCCCTGCCCCCTGTCGCTGGCTCCAGGTACCGAATCCTTTCCCCAGTGCCCCCACCACGTCATCGGTAAAATCTTCTTTCACCCTTCCCCGGATATCATATTTGCGAAAAATATATGTATTCATATTCATCCTCTGTCGTTTACTTTGTTAGCTTACCCAGGACTACAGACTTTCGCGCCCCGGTCACTCCCGGCAAATTGGCCGGGATCCCGGATATAAACGCCATTGCTAATACTGCAAATCCGATAGCCTCCTTGGCATCAATGGCAATTCCATATTCATCACATGTTAAAATATCTGTATTTGGCAGATGAGAAGCAAGCCTCTCCATGAGTGACAGGTTGTGGACGCCGCCTCCGCTGATCACCAGCCGGTCAATTCCCCGGAGCGGCTTCCAGAAACGAGTGATATTGGAGATAATCGACTGTGCGGTCCACTCGCAGGCGGTGGCAAGTGCGTCTGCCAGCCGCGCCTCCTCTAATTCCGGGGCAATGTCAAACCGGTTCCTGACGAACGCTTCCGAGTAATATTCTCTGCCTGTTGACTTGGGAGGAGTTTTGGTGACGAATTCATCATTCATCAGCACCTGGAGTAGTCTTTCATTCACGGTCCCCCGGCGCGCGAGTGTACCATCTTTATCATATGACTGTTCACCGGCTGTGGCGAGGGAGGCGAGTGTGTTCATGACCATATTCCCCGGTCCGGTATCCCAACCGATTACATCTGTAGCTTCCATGGATTCGGACAAACAGGTGATATTGGCAATCCCCCCGATGTTCAGGGCGACGGTGCTGCCGGGTAAATCGCGATACAACAGCCAGTCAAGGAACGGGATGAGGGGCGCTCCGATCCCTCCATGTGCGATATCCTGTTCGCGAAAATTACTGATCACCGGAATGCCGGTGAGCGCCGACATTTCAGCGGATTCTCCGATCTGGAGGGTCGACTCTCCGGATTCATGCCAGATGGTCTGCCCATGGGATCCGATACACGCGATGTCCTGTGCCGGGATATCGCGATCTGCCAGATAGGTTCGGATATAGTCTCCCCAGATCTTCCCTAACCGCACATTCGCCTGACACACATCGCTGGCCGTCCCGGTGATGGTTTGCAGGATGTCCTTTTGCAGGGCCGCATCATAGCGGAAGGTGTGGACGTCGGCGACTCTGAAATCCGCCAGATCATCCGAATCCCACTCAATCAGGGCAACATCAAGGCCGTCCAGCGAAGTACCGGACATCAGTCCAAGGATACGAGTCGGACGTTGAGTCCATCGGTTCACCAAGGCATTCATGCCCGATCTGACTCTGCAATCGCCCTGCGGAGGATCCCGTCGGATTGCTCAAGCAGCCGGACCGATTCGGCGTACTCTATATCTTTCAAACTCATCAGTATCGCATTTTTGACCTTGTAATGGGCTTGTTCCAGGACTGCCGCAGCATGGTCCCGGTCGACGCCGGTGACCTGCATAACAATCCGCTGGGCGCGATCAACCAGTTTTTTATTCACGGCCGTGAGATCGACCATCAGATTCCCATACACTTTTCCCAATCGGATCATGGCTGTGGTAGTGATCATATTCAGCGTCAACTTGGTGGCGGTGCCGGCCTTCATCCTGGTCGATCCCGTGATCACCTCCGGCCCCACGATAGGATTAATTAATACATCCGCATGCACTTCTTCGGCTTCCACAGGATTACAGATAATTGCAATGGTCGGGATTCCCTGGGATCGGGCATATTCCAGCGCTCCCAGGACGAAAGGCGTTTTTCCGCTGGTGGCGATGCCACACACCACATCCTTCACAGAGACATGATGTTCCTGCAGCGCTTTCATCCCATCCTCCGGATAATCCTCGGCCCCTTCAATACTGCGAACAAGCGCCTCCCTGCCTCCGGCGATGATCCCTCGGACCTGGTCCGGATCCGATCGAAATGTCGGGGGACACTCTGCCGCATCCAGCACTCCTAACCGGCCGCTGGTGCCAGCGCCCACGTAGAATAAGGTCCCACCCCGTCGCAGCGCTTCCACCACCAGTTCGACCGCCTCAGTTATCTCCGGGATAGTCTTTTCCACCGCATAGGGGACCGCCTTATCTTCGTCATTAATCCGCTTCAGGATCTCCTCGGTCGAGAGAGTATCGATATTGCTGGTACGTTCGTTCTGCTTCTCTGTGACGAGTGAAAAATTCTCAGCCATTATTGTCAACGGTAGTTCGTTGTATGTTCAATTGACCGACAAATTAGACCTGTAAAGAAAAAAATACAAACAAAAAGGCGGCCGTCAACTGGTGCCTCTTTCATTTGGATGCCAAACAACTGTATTCAACTTGCATTGAACAGGCATCGATTATATTGACTTTCGGGCAGGCTGATTATATTATACACTAAGTGAACGCAGGATTATGAGCATCGAATTAATCATCGCTGTCATCGGTTTTATCTGCACGGCTTTCTTCTCCGGCGCAGAGATGGCGTATATCGCAGCCAATCCCATGCAGATTGAGGTGTGGAAGCGGCAAAAGATCTCCGGGGCGGACGAATCCAGCCGCATGCTTGCCAGACCACTTTCGGTATTCCATCTCACGCTCACCGGAACTATTTTTTCCAATATGATCGCGGCATCCTTCGCGACACTGGTTTTCATACAGCACTACCATATTATTTTTATCATTATCATACTGGCGTTGATTCTGCTGACGTTTGGTGATATTCTGCCGAAGACAATTTTTCGCGAGCGTGCCAACCGTATGACATTGCGGGTCACACCGATACTCACCTTTTTCTCCTACCTGCTCTATCCTCTGGTAAAAATCAGCAGTGCCTATAGTCATCTGCTCACCAACTGGTTCAAGTCCGATGAGGAGCCATCTCAGGCGCTGTTAAAAAACGAATTGCGGCTGCTGTTCAGCGAAGTAGGAACCCGGGACGGCATTGAACCTCATGAGAAACAATTTATTTCCAAACTCTTTTCTTTCGGGCAACAGACCGCACGGGAAGTAATGACTCCCCGGACCGACATTTCGGCAGTGGAAGTATCAAAATCTCTTGAGGAAACCAAACAGGTTTTCCTGGATTCCGGACATTCCAAACTGCCGATCTATAAGGAAACCATCGATCATATTGTGGGTATGGTATTCTTGCATGATATGTTCGACCCCCATGAATCCCTCCAGGAGATCGTTCGACAGGCTGCGTTCGTTCCCGAATCCAAAAATATTGGCGAACAGCTGCGGGAATTCCAGGAGAACAAGAACAGCATCGGCATTGTGATTGACGAATACGGCGGCACCGCCGGGCTAATCACCATTGAAGATATCGTGGAGGAGTTGTTCGGCGAGTTCGAGGATGAATTCGATTTCGAGGAAGTGACCGTAAAGAAGACAGATAACGGATACATTATGAGCGCCCGGGCCGAAATCGATTACCTTAACGAAACACTCCATCTGGGAATACCTGAGGGCGATTACGAGACGCTGGGAGGTTTCCTGGAAGATCGGCTCGGACGCATTCCGGGGACCGGGGAAGAATTCAGCTTCGGGAAACTCAAGTTTACCATAACCAAAGCCAGCCAGAAGAAAATTGAGCAGGTGAAGCTCCTCCGCCTGGATGAAAGCGAGCTCCTCCCCTCCCCACCCGCATCTATCTGATCCACAATCTCGTAGTTTGGACCATCAATCCGGATATGCAAACCGGGCGGCAAATTTCATTGGTTTGTTTCCCCCGGTTATCGCTATGAGAGCTCAATATCCTCTCTGGCCCTGATAGGCTTGCCGAAAATGTAAATCCAGCCGATAAGCAGACCAATGCCGATCGCAGTGAAGATAAACCAGTTCCAGTGCATTCCTGCCGGCAGATACCCGGCAAGTATCGCGATGACCCCGACTACGATTGCATAGGGGATTTGCGTTCGCACATGATCGATATGGTCTGCGCCGGACGCCATACTGGAGAGGATAGTGGTATCGGAGATGGGGGAGCAGTGGTCCCCGAACACGGACCCTGACAGGACTGCTGCGAACGTTCCCAGAAAACTTTCTGCGTTAATTGCGGTGTCAAATCCATGGCCGTACAATAGTTGCGCGGTCAACGGAATTACAATCGGAATCAGGATAGCCATAGTTCCCCAGGAAGTCCCGGTAGCGAAGCTCACTACGGCAGCGGTCACAAACGTTAACAGGGGCATGAT
The DNA here is from genome assembly GCA_035267465.1 of bacterium. Classification (GTDB taxonomy): domain Bacteria; phylum Fidelibacterota; class JAANXI01; order JAANXI01; family JAANXI01; genus DATFLS01. The sequence goes on along the minus strand of DATFLS010000457.1, from coordinate 9,388 downwards.
CGCCGGATGGAGCACGCCGCTGGTCACCTGAATGATGTACTCCGCTGTATGAACCTCGGTTGCCACCCGACTCAACGACCAGGCCAGGATCAGCACGACGACCGCAAGCACCATGGATTTCAATCCTGACAGCCAGGATTCAATTGCTTCAGTCAGTGTCTGAATCCGCTGACTCAGGGATAAGGTGATCGCTGCGAGAGAACCTGCAAACGAGGCCCAGATTAATACCTGAAATGAATCCGAATTGCCGATAACCGTCCATAACTTCTTCGAGGCGTCTTCCGGCATAGCGCGGAGTCCGCTGAAGTATAAACCGATGAGCATGGCCACAATCACCACAAGGATGGGGACTATTGCATTATACCAGCGATACGGGATGTCCTCGGGGATCGACAGTTCCGAGGTGTCGGCCAGGGGATTGGCATCATCCCGGAGCACTTTTCCCTTGTGGAGACTCCGTTTTTCTGCCGCCAGCATCATGCCGAAATCCCGCTGGGTCCAGGCGACCAGAAATACGAACAGGACGGCGAAGATGCTGTAAAATCGATAGGGAATAGTCTCTATGAACACCAGATAAATGTTCGCCTGTATTCCGACCTGTGCAAACGCTTCCTGCATCAGACCAATTTCAAAACCGATCCAGGTGCTGATGATCGCGACAGAGGTAATGGGTGCGGCCGTGGAATCGACGATGTAGGACAATTTTTCTCTGGAGATCCGCAGCTTGTCCGTGAGCACTCGCATGGTGTTCCCAACCAACAGCGTGTTGGCATAGTCATCGAAGAAGATGAGGATACCCATGAGCATGGTAGAAATCTGTCCGCTCCGATTGGTTGATGCATACTTGGAGATTTTATCCACCACCCCCTGCATGCCGCCATTCTTTGCCAGCACACCCACCATGCCCCCAAAAGCCATGGTGAAAATGATGATAGAAGCATGGGAGGAATCGGTGACGGCCTCGACCAGGTAGGTGTCGAAAAAACTCAACAGGGCATCAAATACGGCATAGTCCTGGATGAAGATGATCCCGATCCAGACTCCCACAAACAGGGAAATAAGTATTTGCTTGGTAATCAGTGCCATCAGAATGGCTAATAACGGAGGAATCAGACTGAAAACCCCGGGCAATACCAGAACGGTTTGTTGATAGGTTTCGTTATTCACCCGCCAGTGAATGTGCTGCTTCCCGGACTGCGTAAACCGGAGTTCGTCGATAACCTGCCCCCCGGAAACAATGACACTCATCGAATCCTGGTCAGCGATGCGGATATGATCGCCCTGCAGGGTTATGGTCGATGAGTCGGGGATATTCCGGACGGTGACCTCAAAGGGGATCCCGCGTAATACAGCCTCCGGGACACTCAGCTCGGGCTGCTGTGCGGCAGAGTAGCCATACGGTGGGAACAGCAGTAACAACCCAAAGAGGACGACAACAAATGTGATTGGTAGTTTATTCAAGAAGTATCTTGTATTCGCCTGCAATGTTTTGGATGGATATTTTAGAGAACCAGCCCTCCAAAGTAAAGTGAAACTTCTGCTGAGCATTCGAATTGGAGAGAATGCCGATATGAAATTGATTCCATTGGCGGAGAAGTGATATTGTGTTTCGAAGGATGAAATTGTAATTTTTATGTCATGCTCAAAATACTAGATAAATACCTGCTCCGGAAATTCATCGTTCTTTTTATCTACTCCATGATTGCCTTTCTGGCTATTTTCCTGGTGATCGACCTGGTGGAAAATATCGATAAGTTTATCGATGCCGGATTGACCCGCCAGCAGGTTTTGACTTACTATCTTCTGAATGTTCCCTTTTTCATCAGTACCGCCTTGCCCATGTCCATGCTGATTGCCACCGTTTTTTCCATCGGCACTCTGGCCAAGAATAATGAACTCACCGCAATGAAATCCACCGGAGTGAGTCTGTATCGGATTGCCGCGCCGGTCCTGCTCCTGGCGACTCTGATTAGCGTCGGCTCCTTCTTCTTTGACGATCAAATCAAATCACAGACAGATCGGAAATTGGAAAACTATAAGGAACAATATATCCAAAAACGTCCGCCCCAGAGCCGTCTTCAGCGGTCAAACATCTTCCTGCAGGACAGCGAAAACCGGATTCTTTTCATTGAGCAGTTCAACGGGAGAAGCCTGAGAGGACAACATGTGACTATCCAATACCTGCAATCAGATCGTTTGCTGAAACGGATCGACGGGACCAGAATCCTCTGGGATGAAGAGCAAAAGACCTGGCTGGTGGAAAACTATGTGGTCCGAACCTTTCCGACTCCGGATACGGAAAAAGTAACTCAGCGCGGGAATAGTACGTTACAGGTCGATCTGAACATCACCCCCGAGGATATCCTGAAGGAATCCCTCAATCCGGCACAGATGAACTTTCAGGAGCTTTCAGAATTTATCGACAAACTGAAGATGCTGGGGATCGCTCCGCGGAAATGGATCGTCAACCTGCACTTTAAAATCGCCTTTGCGTTCACCAATTTCGTGGTTGTTTTGTTCGGCTTTCCGCTGGTTGCGAATCAACGGCACGGAGGTATCGCCTTCGGGGCGGGATTGAGTATCTTCATTATCTTTACGTATTACGCCTTCATTAAGGTCGGACAGGTTATGGGTTTTAACGGCATTCTCCCCCCGTTCTTCTCTGTCTGGATGGGAAATCTGGTCTTCATTGGAGCGGGAGTTCTGCTGCTGACCCGCACACCCAAATAATCCATGGGAGTAACTCAGAGAGAGTCCACTTATCTATGTAATTCTTGCTGAAGAAACCATCCAATCAGGGAAGACACCGAGAGAATAAGCAAGAAAGTCACACCGGTCTGCCACGGAGTTGACCGAAAATTCGACCAACAGGGCAGGTCCTCCCTCCACCGAATTTCGGAATCGCAGCGTCGTGTCCGGCCTTTCTCTGCGTCTTCTGCAAGCCTCATCCCGTCCCCGTGGGATTTATTCGCGGCGTGTTCGAAAAACCGCCAGGGGATTTATTTTATCTCCGCTACTTTTCCAGACTAAGTATCGGCCAATAAATCAGGTACCGATTTCCCAGGACTGCAGATAGTTCTCCTGCTCGGGCGTGAGGGTGTCGATGTGAATCCCCATGGCAGCCAGTTTCAGTCGGGCCACGTCTTTATCAATGTGTTCCGGGACGGTATGAACCCGTGCATCCAGACCATCCGCCCGTATGGCATATTCGCTGGTTAACGCCTGGACGGCAAAGCTCATGTCCATCACACTGGCGGGGTGACCTTCCGCAGCCGCCAGGTTAATGAGTCGCCCTTCGCCCAGAAGATACAGAAGCCGGCCGTCTTCCATGATATATTCATCCACGAAATTCCGGACCCCTTTCCGTACAGAACAGGCGATTTCCTCCAGGCCCTCCAGATCGATCTCCACGTTAAAATGGCCGGAGTTGGCGATAATGGCGCCATGCTTCATGAGGTGAAAATGTTCCCTGGCAATGACATTGATATCGCCGCTCACGGTACAAAAAATATCCCCCAGTTTCGCTGCCTCTTCCATTGGCATAACGGCGTACCCGTCCATTGCTGCTTCCAGGGCCCGCAGGGGATCGACTTCAGTGATAATCACATTGGCCCCCATTCCTTTGGCGCGCATGGCAAGCCCGCGACCGCACCACCCGTATCCGGAAACCACAAACCGTTTCCCTGCCAGGAGCACATCCGTGGCTCGAATAATGCCATCGATAGTCGACTGTCCGGTCCCGTACCGGTTGTCGAACAAATGTTTGGTATTGGCGTCATTCACGGCGATCACCGGGAATTTCAAAGCATTATCTTTGGCCATGGCGCGCAGACGAATAACTCCGGTGGTGGTTTCTTCCATGCTGCACACGATCTGGCCGGCCATTTCCGGATACTCGGAATGGATGGTTGAAACCAGGTCCGCCCCATCATCCATGGTAATAACCGGCTGGTTCTCAATGGCTGCGCGGATGTGCCGGTAATAGGTGTCATTATCTTCCCCCTTCACGGCATAGACACGGATACCATAATCTTCCACCAGGGAGGCCGCCACATCATCCTGCGTCGAGAGGGGATTGGAAGCACAGAGTACCAGTTCTGCCCCGCCGGCCTGAAGGGTTCTCATCAGGTTTGCCGTTTCCGCCGTGACATGAAGGCACGCCGACATGCGCTTCCCGGCCAGGGGCTTTTCCATGGCGAACCGACCGCGAATGGATTCCAATACGGGCATCTGCTGTGAAGCCCATTCAATTCGTCGTTTTCCTTCTCCGGCAAGCTTGGGATCTTTGATGTCAAATTCCACGGACTGTTCTCCTTTTATACTAAATTTGCGAGTTCCCCGATTTTATCCGTCTTTTCCCATGGGAATTCCGGGCGACCGAAATGACCGTAAACGGCGGTTTTTTTATAGATCGGCGCCAGCAAACCGAAGTGGTCAATGATGTCCCTGGGCTTAATTGGAAATCGCTCCCGGACGATGTCAGTGAGGTCCGTATTCGCCAAGTTGCCCGTACCATGGGTATCCACAAAGATTGAAACCGGTTCCGAAATTCCGATAGCAAAGGCCAGTTCGACGGTGCATTTCTCAGCGAGTGCTGCTGCCACGATATTCTTTGCGATATACCTGGCCGCATAGGCACCGGACCGATCGACTTTGGTCGGATCCTTGCCGGAAAAACATCCCCCGCCGTGCGAGGCGGCTCCACCGTAGGTGTCCACCATAATCTTTCGTCCGGTTAAGCCCGCATCGCCCTGGGGGCCGCCGATCACAAACCGACCGGTCGGATTAATGTGGAGAATCAACTTCTCGTAATCCGTTAATTCGGACGGGAGAACCGGCTTCACCACATGTTTCATCAGGGCGCCGCGAATTTCCTTCAGCGAGACGGCTTCATCATGCTGTGTTGAGATCACCACCGTTTCGATTCCCACCGGACGCCGGGTATCTTCGTCATATTCCACGGTGACCTGGGACTTGCCGTCGGGTCGCAGAAAAGGGAGTATCCCTTCGTGCCGCACCTCCGCCAGGCGCATGGTGAGTTGATGCGATAATTGGATGGGAAGCGGCATAAGTTCCTCGGTTTCCCGGACCGCATAGCCGAACATCATCCCCTGGTCTCCGGCACCCAGTTCTTTGTGTAACCCCGCATCTTCATTCACGCCCTGAGCTATATCAGGGGATTGTTTCCCAATCGTGCTGAGCACTGCACAGGTCTGGTAATCAAAACCCATCGCGGCATCTATGTAGCCAATGCGCTTGATTGTTCCCCGCACCAGATCGTTGAAATCAACATAGGTTTCGGTGGTGATTTCGCCCCCGATTAACACCATTCCGGTCGTAACGAAGGTTTCGCACGCAACCCGGGCATTCCTGTCATCCTCCAGGATTGCGTCCAGAATAGTGTCCGATATTTGATCGGCGATCTTGTCGGGATGGCCTTCGGTGACGGATTCCGAGGTAAATAGAAATGTGCTCATTTCACCTGTCCTTTTCCTATTATTAAAAAGGGAAGTATTGTAGAGATATTATGGTCGAATTTCAACTAAAATCAACTTCGGAGTGATCGCCGACATTCAGCTGTTGAGCTACGCCCACAACCCCGGCGTTCTCCCCAATCAGCGAATTATCCAGATTACAACCCTCCAATTTTGAGCCGGCCCCGATAATAGAGTTGCGGATTATGGAATGCCTGACAGTCGTATTGTCATCTACGGTAGTATACGGACCAATAATACTGTTTGTAATGGTGCAATTGTTACCGATATACACAGGGGAGATCACCGTACTCCCATCTATTTCGTACGTCTTGTCCATAGATTTCAGCAGGTAGCGGTTTGTTTCCAGCAAGGTGTCTTTTTTACCGCAATCATACCAGCCTTTCACCTTTGCTGTTTTGATGATTTCTCCCCGATCAATCAGTACCTGGAGGGCGTCCGTCAGCTGATACTCTCCTTTGGTGGTAATTCCTTTGTCGACGGTTTCTTGTATCGCCGATTTCAATCGCGCCTGGCTGTTGATTTTATACAACCCGACCACCGCCAGATTGGAGGGCGGATCGTCCGGTTTTTCCACCAGCCGGGTCACCACGTCACCCTCAACTTCCACGACCCCGAATCGCCGCGGATCTTCCACTTCGGTGACCCCGATCACCGTATCGTCGTGAGATAGAATATTATTTAAATCCGCATCGAAGATCGTATCGCCCAGGATAATCAAGGCCGGCTCATCGGTCTCTTCCAGACCCAGGCCGACGGCATGCCCCAACCCTTTTCGTTCTTCCTGAAAGATGAATTTGGTCGGGACGTCATAGCAGCTGTCTACATATTTGGAAACCTTTTCACCCTGATACCCGATGATGATGGTTAACTCACTAATTCCGTTCTCCAGGAGGCCGTCAATGATATGGCCCAGAACTGGTTTGCCGGCGACATTTAACAGGACTTTGGGTAATGTGTGCGTGTGCGGTCTCAGACGAGTCCCGATACCGGCCGCAGGAATAATCGCGCGCATAGATATCACTCCTTTGTGTTCTCTGCTAAAACAACCTGAGTTTGAGGTTTACTTCATCCAGGTATTTGCCCGGATTGGTTTGAAAATCATTCAATAACGAATCAAAGGTGATTATCGACTGATTAAATTTCGTATAGAGGGTATCATCCTGAAGTAATCGTCCCAGTGATGAATTCGGCGAGTTGATTTTATTGATGAACAGCTGGGTGGAATCGGAGAGCTGCTGGAGTTGTCTTGTCAGATCCCGCCCGGCTGCCAGAAGGTCGCGCGCATGTTGTCCTTCGGATGTGAGAAAATTTCTTACCAGGTTGGAGCTCTGCTCGAGATTCTCAACGGTTACAGCCAGAGACGAGCTGTACTGGTCCAGGAACGAATCCAAACGGGCGGCGGTCGACGCAAAATCCCGGATGGCAGAGTTGAGACGCCGGGCAGTTCCAAGTGTGTCACCGAGTAATACTCTGAGTGAGGCGGCGGAGGTTTCCAGATCAGAAATAAGATGCTGAACGTTTGAGCGATTTTCATGGAACACTTCCGCCAGATTCGCAATTCCCGGGACGTATTCCCCGCGGATGACCGCATTGCCAGGCAGGGGTGTGGCAGCGTTGCCCGGCTGGATCTCCACCTGTCGTCCCCCCATCAGTTCGCTGCTGATAATTCTTGCCCGGGCATCGGCTTTTAACTGGACATCTCTGGTTAGCCGCGCCGTAACCAGCACCGAGTCCCCCTGCAACGCGATACTGGATACCCGCCCGATTTCGACGCCAGACACCGTCACCAGATCGCTTTTGGTCAGCCGGCCGACACGATCGAAATTCAGGGTGACCATTTGCTGATGCCTGGAAAGAAGCGACCCCTTCGACCACAGCACCACTCCAATGGTAATGATGAATGCTAATAATATGGTAAAGCCCACCACAATTTCTAACCGGCGCTGTTTGTCATTCATAATCGCGGCTCAAATATTCACGCAGGTTCGATTGCTCCTGCAACTTCTCTATGAGGTGGTCTTCAAACTCCCGGGCAGGATATTCTCCATAAATTTTCATCAGTTGATTCAAAGCAATGACCTCAACAATTACTGAGATACTTTTCCCTGGAAAAATGGGGAGTTTAACACAGGGGATATCCACGCCCAGGATATCCATGTATTCTTCGGTTAATCCGATACGTTCATAATTTTCGTTATCTTCCCATTCCACCAGATTTATCACCACTTCCAGTCGCTTTTGGGCCCGAATACTCCGAATACCAAACAAGCGCCGGACGTCAATGATTCCAACCCCGCGGAGCTCAAGGTGGTGCTCCAGGAGCTCGTGTCCGCTCCCCAGAAGCAAATTTCCGCCAGCTCTCCAGACACGGATCACGTCATCCGCGACCAGACGGTGCCCGCGCTCCACCAGATCAAGTGCCACTTCGCTCTTCCCGATACCGCTCCGTCCCAATAGAAGCAGGCCGATGCCGTACACATCCACCATTGAACCGTGCATAGTAAGTTTTGGCGCCAGCTCTTCCCCTACCACCTCGCCCAATTTGACCATGAGATCTGTGGAATGTAATTCGGACTGCAGCAGGGGAACCTGGTATTGTTCAGCCAGTCGATAAATAGTATCCGAGGGCTCCAGACCATTCGTGAAGATCACACACGGTATTTTGAGCTGAAAAAAGTGAGAAATAATCGTATCGACATCCTGGTCCGAATGTGTCGTGAGAAATGCAATTTCCTTATTCCCCACGATCTGGATGCGATCCGGTTCGAAAAAATCCCAGAATCCTACCAGCTCCAGTCCCGGCCTGTTGATTTCCGCAGAGACGATATCCGATGCTAACTCCACGTGCGTGTTCAGATGAATTAACTGCAACTCCTGGCCATACTGCTCGAGAAAATCAGTAAGGTGAATTCGCTTGCCCAAGCTAGCTCCACTAATGATTAATAAGTTTTCCTTTGTATTTCTTCAACCGTCGTTCCATTTTCTGGACGGCGCTGTCGATGCCTTTGATCAGATCATCCTCCACCGCTGAAGCCGTGAGTGTCTTACCTGACACCCGCAAAATGATTTCCACCAGATAATCCACCCCTTCCTTATCAAAAACTATTTGCCCGTCGACGATACGATCCCAATACTGGGTTAAGCCCTGGACCTGCGCCAACGCATACTCTTTAATATTGTCTGAAATTTCCTGATGGCGGACAGAAAATTCAAGGTTCATATATACCTCCTGGCTTGCTGTGAGTTCTCCGTTTTCCCTGGATGTTCTCATTCTGCTCTCGGATGCGCTTGCCGGTACACCTCCTTCATTTTATTGATACTGACATGGGTATAAATTTGTGTCGTGGACAAACTCGCATGTCCCAGCAATTCCCTCACCGCCTGCAAATCCGCACCGTTATTCAGCAAATGGGTGGCAAAGGAATGCCGGATCACATGTGGAGACAGATGATCCTGTTCACTCACCTGATTCAAATACCCGGTCACCCGTTTCCGAATTTGTCTTGCTGAAATTGTCTGGTTTCGATTATTGACGAAAAGTGGCATGGCCGCAGCATACTTTTGAATATGGAATTTTTCCCGCCGATAATCAAGATAACTTGCAAGATATTTCCGGGCAATCTCCGAGTAAGGCAGCACTCTCTCTTTACTGCCTTTTCCCATGATTCGCACCAGCAATTGTGGCTGATTCAGGCTTCCGATATTGAGATCAACTAATTCCTGGATCCGGACTCCCGTACTGTAAAAGAGCTCCAGTACGGCCCGGTCCCGGATACCGGTGAATGTCTCCGAATCCGGCAGTTGCATGACCTGGGCAAGTTCCGGATAGTCAAGATATCTGGGCAGATTCTTCTTGAGTTTCGGAGCCTGAATTGTCAACGCAGGATTTT
>DATFLS010000456.1:0-11889 GCA_035267465.1 bacterium | reverse complement strand
CCAGATCACCATCAACAAAAGAGACCCCTTTAACGGACCAATCACCATCACCCTCGAATCCGGCGATACTCAGACCCTGGGGAGGGATGTGGCTGAATCACTGATGATATGCTCCTCACTGTAATATCCGCTCAGAAGCGCCAGCCATTGGTCCGGGTTTACCGGTTTGTATGGGAGGAGGTGCTGCTCTGTAGTCGGCTTGATCAGGACTCACGATAACTGAAATTCATAGAATTTTTCCAATGATAAAGTGCCCGCCCGATTTTCCTATTTAACCCGAATTATTCGTTAGATCTTTCTTCTAAATTCAAATATATTGTACCACTTAACTGGAATTGAATCTCCGGGAAGGACATTCAGAAAACCTATAATAGATTAATCTGTTAGCAGCGATTCTGCGACAGAGCGCTTGCTTCCGGAAATCCGAAACTGACACATCGAACCATGGGGCGGTGAACTGTTGAAACTCCTTCTTCTCGATGATCGGAACAGAATCCACGAATTCTCAATTACCCGAAAGACTCTTTTCACAGGTCTGTTGGTATTGGTCGCATTCATCTTCGGGGTACTGGCATTCACCCTGGATGATTTGAGTCTCATTATCTATCAATCAAAAATTCAGAGGTTACGTCAAAGCAATGAACGCCTGGAGACACAAATTTCTCGTCTCCAAAGACAGTCCGATACCATGGCGCAGGTGTTACGGCACCTGGAACAGCGGGACCGGGCGGTGCGCACGTATGCCGGTATCTCCGGTATCGGTCAGGACCTCCGTGAAATCGGAATCGGTGGAACCAGGTACGATCGGACACGCGAGTATGACTATTTGCTTTCCTCGGAGGAACCATCAATAACAGACCTCCAGATCATTACAGACAGCCTGACCAGTAAAATCAAACTGGAGGATCACAGCTACGCCGAGTTAGATTCACTGGTGAAGGCGAAACAAGATCACCTAACCTCCATGCCGGCAATCAGACTCGTTTACTCCCGTGACTTCACCGACGGTTTCGGGTATCGCAGCGACCCGTTCACAAGACGCAGACGCTTTCACTATGGCCTGGATATCTCAGCCGACAGAGGCGATCCCGTGCTCGCCGCCGAGGAAGGTGCCGTTGAATACGCCTCCTGGAAATATGGGTATGGACGGATGGTTCGGATCGATCACGGGCAGGGCTACGAAACCATCTATGCGCATAATTCAGAGCTGCTCGTCCAACCCGACGACCAGGTTCGCCGAGGCGACACCATCGCGCTGGCTGGTAACTCCGGTCGCTCCACCGGCCCACACCTGCACTATGAGGTACTCAAAAACGGGAACCCGGTGGACCCCCTGAATTTCTTCTATAACCGGGACCTGAAATAGACACACCCCTCCGACAGAACCTTCGGTATCACTGCTGATTTCCGTTATCTTTCTGCACACCAGTTCCTGCTGATCAGTATAGCTGACGTTCCGTCTGTCTTGACAAACCCGGGTTTTGCGTATACTATTTAGTTTATGATGATGACTCACTTGAACAGCGACCGGAACCCGGAGGATTCAGTGCGGATATCTCCATTCGATCCGCGAGTTATACTCAGATACACCCTTCTGCAGTTACCCGGATTTATACTCCTCGCACTCATTCTCTTTCTGTTTCATTCATGGTTTGACATCCCTGTCCGGGCAGTGATGCTGGTGTTAGGATTGTGGGTCGCAAAGGACATCATCCTGTTTCCCTTTGTCTGGCGATCCTATATCCCAGGGGAATTCAGTCCCCTGAAGGCGTTGATTGGATTGCAGGGTGTGGCTGTGGAGAGTCTGAATCCCTCGGGCTATATTCGACTCCGCAACGAGTTATGGGCAGCAAAGATCGCCCGGGGCCACTTCCCTGTCCGCACCGGGGAAACGGTACAGGTGAAGGATGTGGAGGGATTGACGCTGCTGGTAGTTCCCGTTCCGAACAATCGTGAAAAATCGACGACACAGAATGCATCAAACCAGCCGGCAAAGGAGAACCGATCCTAATTCAGCGAAAGAAAAATTGTCAGCAACCGTTCCATGGAAAAGCCAGGTCGGTGGGACATACTGACACCTATATCATACTTACCACGCCGAACTGATTATAATTGTGTGAGGAGTCACTCATCTTAATCGCGCACTGCCTAATGTTTATGGTCCATCCTTACTCCTCAAAACGCACCTGAATTTTTGTATATGCCTGGGGCGCCTCACTCCAGACCCGCAGTGCTTCTCCGGCCTGCGATAACAGTACAGTATCCGTTACCACTTTCTCCACCGGAAATTGCCCGGACCGGAGAATCTCCATCACCCGCTGGAAATCATCCCGGGTCGCATTGCGGGATCCCCGGATATCCAGTTCCTTTTTCACGAAAAACTGGGTCTCATACTCCACCGGATCTCTGGTATACCCGATATACACCACTCTCCCGGCAAAGGAGACCTCATCAACAGCGGCGCGGAAAGTCTGTGGCGATCCGACCGCCTTGACCATTACCTCCGGACCGTGACCGCCGGTTATGTCCCCGAGGGTCCTCCGGAGATCCATCGTTGCTGAGTTTATCACATGTGTCGCACCGCACCGTTGTGCGATCTTCAGTTTGCTGTCGTCGATATCGATGGCTACCACGGTTGCACCAGCAGAGTTCGCACCAGCGATGACGCTCAAACCCACCACCCCGCAGCCAAAAACCCCCACCGTATCCTCCGGAGTGATCTCGCCTCTGTCTACAGCATGCATTCCAATGGACAACGGCTCCACCAGCGCCCGTTCAGCAGAGGATAAATTTTCTGCAGGGATCAGGTTCTGCCAGGATATGGCAAAGTACTCCTGCAGCGCTCCGTCCCGCTGGACTCCCAGGGTTTTGTTGTACCGACAGCAATTGGTCCTGCCCTGCCGGCAAGCCGCACAGGATCCGCAGCTCCTGTACGGATAGACTGTCACCTTCATCCCTTCCCGGATATCCGGCGGCACCCGAGATGTGACCTGCTCGACCACGGCGCTGATTTCATGTCCCGGAATACGGGGATATGCCACCAGCGGATTCCTGCCCGTGAACGTACTCAGATCGGTCCCGCACATTCCAATCCGGTCGATCTTCAGCAGCACCTCCCCCTCCTCCGGAGAAGGCATTTCTATGTTTGTAAGAGCCGTACTGTAAGGCTCCTTAATGACAAAAGACTTCATTCATGCTCCACTCAAAACCAATCACCACTACGGAAAAGGGAAGAATATCTCACTCTATGACTCTACCGATTAATTTTTTAATTTCCACATTATTAGTGTGTTTCAGTGTTTCATTCATCTTCCTTAGATCGGCCACCAAACAGATTATACCTCACCGGTTGGCACCGAACCGGGATCATTATTCTCCGGAAGCCCCGACATCCAGTTTATGTCCTTCACCGGTTCGAAGATGTCGAGCACTTTCTCCAGAATCTCAGCATCCGGCTGAGTCCCGACTGCCTCCAGGTTTTTTTCCACGTGTCGAACCTTGCTCATACCTACCAGGGTTGTTGCCGCTTGCGAATGATTAAGTGCAAATTGCATAGCCAGATCCGCAATATCCACGCCTTGTGATTCACACCAGTGTGCCGCCTCCCGCGCTTTTTGTTTCACTTCAGCCGGCGCCGGATGCCAGTCGGGAGCGCCTTTCTGAGTCAGCAATCGCATATGAAGCGGCGAGGCGTTTATCAAGCCAATACTATCCTCCCGGGCAAAATCGGTCAACACGTCATCCATGGTAGTATTCATGAGATTGTAGTGGGAATAGGTAAGGATGGTATCCACGGAAGCCTCGGCAGCAATATTCTTCAGAATCTGCAGCGGATACCCGGTCACACCGATGAATCCGATTTTTCCCTGCTCTCGCAGTGCCTTCATAGCCGGGATGGTTTCACCGATAATCTGATCCGGATCTCCGAATTCGACGTCATGCACCTGAAACACATCGAAGTACTCTATCCGCAGCCGGGACAGGCTCTCCTCCACCGACTGCTGAATCCGTTGGGCAGAGAAATCAAACCCGTCGGGTAGTTCCTTTCCGTACCGGCCGCACTTGGTGGCCAGAATGATATCGTCCCGCTTCCCTTTCAGAAACTGCCCCAGACGCTCTTCGGCCAGGGTGCGACCGTAATAGGGAGAGACATCAAAATAGTTTATCCCGTGATCGATCGCGTAGTGCACAGCCCGCTCACCTTCCGCAGGATCAATACGCCCGAATTCCGCTCCCAGTGGTGAAGCGCCGTACCCCAGGATTGACACTTCAAGGCCGGTCGTTCCCAATTCCCGATATTCCATCAACACTCCTCCGTAGTATTCCATATTGTAACCTGTTGTCCCGATCTCCTTAATTTGAGTAATCACCGCCATCAGATATTCTCCGACAGCAGCAGTAATGATTATTCTATTCCGTACCTCGGCAACCTATCTCCATAGACGATTTTAAAGGAAAAGGCATGGTCACAGGGACGAGATCCGGGAGTTTCTATCCGGAGCCCTTCCCCGGTGTGTGTCCACTCGAGTTCACCACGACTTCCGAGCATGGAGACAGATTGTATCATCGAGCTGTCCAGCACCTTCAGCGACTCGATGGTGATCTCTTCACCCGGCCAATCCAGGGCAATGGCATACAGCACATTTCCTTTGGTGGTAAACCGGATATCCTGACCGGTATATTGCACCTCATTCCGCTCGCTGAATGACCCGCCCTTCATCTGGGTGGGACCTTCTCCGTATTTGTACCAATGCCGTGTACCATAGATGGCTTCCCCATTCACCTCCAGCCACTGTCCGATACCGAGCAGGCGGTCCCGCTGTGCCCGGGGAATGGTGCCGTCCGGCCGGGGCGCGATATTCATCAGGGTGTTGCCGTTCTTGCTGACCCGATCCACCAGATTATCCACCAGCGTGCTCAGCGGTTTGTACTTCGGGTTTTCAATATAGCACCAGGACCGGTAATCAATGGAGGTATCGGTAATCCATTTTTCTGTGCGCAGAGAATCCAGGCGGCCGCGTTCCAGATCCAGAATGCCGGCGCCGACCGGCAGGTGATCGTCCTTGTAGGAGACGACCACCCCCTTGTCCCATTCCTCCGCCTTGTTGTAATAATACGACAGGAATTCCCGCTTATACGGCTCGAAGGTGGGCTCCCGCCATCCGAAGTCAAACCAGATATAGTCCGGCTGATACTTATCGATCACTTCGATGATTTTCCCCAGCCAGTCCTCCAGAAATTCCTGCGATTCCGGAATGCCCGGAAAATGCGGCTGTCCGTATAAACCGGCGTACCGGGGATCTCTGGCATCATACTGAAATGCCGGTTCATAGTATTTCCAGTTGAAGCCGTGATGGAAAGAGGTGACAAATTTCAAGCCCCTGGCTCGGGCGGCGTCTGCCAGTTCCCCGACCAGATCCCGCTTCGGACCCATATCTTTCGCATCCCATTCGGTCAGATCGCTGTCCCACATGGCGAATCCGTCGTGGTGTTCCGCCACCGGTCCCACATACCGGGCGCCGGCTTTCACAAACAAATCCATCCAGTCCCCGGCATCAAAGTTTTCAGCGGTGAAGTGAGGAATAAAATCCTTGTACCCGAATTCGGACTGCGGCCCGTAAGTCTCAAGATGGTGCTGGAAAACATCCGTTCCCTTGCGATACATATTCCGGGGATACCATTCGTTATCATACGCCGGAACCGAATACACTCCCCAGTGCCAGTAAATGCCGAACTTCGCATCTTCAAACCACTCCGGGGTCGGATGCTGAATAATCGACTGCCAGGTGGGCTGGTACGCCTTCTTTTTTGCCCTTGCGAAGGTTTGCTGAGGCCACACGCCCAAGAGTAATAATATACCAGTCAGCAAGATAGCTCCGAACCTTGATCCTCTATTCATTCCTCGCTCCTTTCTTCTTACATCGAATTCCAATGATATTTTTCATCTTCATGCTGCACAGGTAGTGGAGAATAATCACACGCTCACGATATTTGTTTCACAGAAACGTAATAGGCGCCCCGGGATTCTCCAGCCTCCGAGGTGAACCAGGTTTGCAGACGTGTGCTTCCCAACTTGAGATTCATCCGGAATCGTACCACATTGAGCCGCTTCGTTACAGCCTCCTGGCCGGCCGATAATATCCCGGCGGAAAGTACCCTGACGCCGCAACCGAGGATTTTCAGAAATTCGGGCCTGCTGTATACACTGCGGTCCACCATCGGTCCTTCATCCAGATGCGTATTATGAAATTCGCGGTGATTTATTATTGAATAGTGAGGGTATCTCCCACTGCTTTCTGCAGCACCCGTAATTCCTGCTGCATGAGCCCCACTTTCTCCGAGTATTGTTCCCGCTTTGCCAGATTATACATTTCATACGGATCATCCCGGAGATCAAACAGGAGCGTTTCGTCGATTTCCGGATAGTAGATCAACTTATATCGTCCCTTCCGAACCATACGCTGCAGATCGATGTATCCGCCGTATATCGCCCGGTACTGTTCTGCCTGCTCACCCCTGATCAGCGGCAGCAAACTTTTAAATTGCACGTACTCCGGCTTCCGGACACCGGCCAGGTCCAGCGTGGACGGCATGATATCCTGCAGATAGACCGGAGTGTTGATGCGCAAATTCTGCGGAATGTCTGGTCCGGAGACAATAAGCGGCGCCCGTACGCTGTGGTCGAACATATTCTGCTTCCCCATCAACCCGTGATGCCCGACTGCCAGACCGTGATCTGCTGTAAAGAAAATAGAGGTGTTCTCCGCCTTCCCCGACTGGTTCAGGCCCTCCAGTATCCGGCCGATCTGGGAGTCCATGTGCGAAATGATAGCGTAATACTCCTGCCGGTGCACCCGCACGGCGTATTTGGTCCGCGGAAACGGCGCCAGTCGCTCATCCCGCAGATCCTCGCCGCAACCGATAAAATCTTTATAGGGATATTCGGGCAGGTAATTCACCGGGATATCGATCTCTTCCGGCGGGTACATATCCACGTACTCTCGGGGAGATTGCCTCGGATCGTGCGGAGCATTGAAAGCCAGGTACATGAAAAACGGATTGTCTCTGGCAGCAGCCCGCTGCAAAAAATCCGTCGCATCATCTCCAAGGACTTCACTCCAATGTTTCCCCCCTTCCCAGTATCCACCGTACTTTGTATCCCAGGGATCCCATGGATCCGGTTCGCCTTCGACGGGACGATTATATCCTTCCTCGGTCTGGTTCGGCATACCCGGCCGGATATGCCGGGTCGTCCGGAACACCTCTTCCGCGTTCACCTTGACATGCCATTTGCCGCTCATATACGTATCATATCCCGCTCGTTCCAATAACTGAGGCCATAACCGGGCGGCCTCGCGTTCCTGGTTCAGGTGCGGTTCAATGGCCTTCGCATGCCAGAGAAACCGGCCGGTTACCAGCATGGTCCGGCTGGCCACGCAAACCGCACCGTGCCAGGCGCCCTGGTTAAAGGCATGGGTGAAGGTCACTCCGCCCCCGACCAGCCGGTCCAGATTCGGAGTCCGAACTTCACTACCCAAGGCGCTGAGCGCTTCATAACATTGATCATCTGCAAACAGGAAAAGGATGTTGGGTTTGCGAACGGTCTGAGGAGGCAGTGATGCCCAGGGTGCAAAGGCAAACAACCCGGCGGCAATCCCGGTTTTCTTCAGAAAATTACGTCGGTTCATATTTGGGTTTCCTCACACATATCCCAGAGATCGAACATCTCAATCGCAGTTTTCTACATCCGGCAAAAATAATTGAGAGAATGTTGCTAACATGTGCGATTAATATCTAAAGCCCCCGCTTCAATATCAAGCCATCTTTGCCGGGCGTTCCCTGATGATTCACGGTAATTCCCGGGATTCCGATCCTCCCTGATTTACTGTTTGATTTCGGCGCCGTTGGGAACTATATTCCAAACACATGCTAAAAAAATGGGGCTGTAGCTCAGCTGGGAGAGCGCCAGAATCGCACTCTGGAGGTCGTGGGTTCGACTCCCATCAGCTCCACCACTTGAAACCCTTGAAGTCAGTGGCTTTGAGGGTTTTGTTATTTTTGGGAGTTTTTCGAAAAACGGGTTTTAAGTCACAATAGGTCACGAGAGAATTAGTTTCAAAATAGTAATAGTATTAATTCTTTGAGCATTATGTTGTATATTAAGTTTTATCCAAGTATACTTACACTAGTAATTTAAGTTTAATTAAAAACAGACGATAAGTATAATTGTGCGAAATTTAGCTTAAAAGCTAAAATATTTCTTTTATTTGCATCTGATATTTCGCACATTTGTGGCAAGGTAACATATAATTGAGTTTTAATTTTCATATTGAGCTAATACAAGATGGCAGAGCAGGAAAATTATATTCATTTTTTATAAATGAAGAAGAACATTCAGAGATAACAAAGTTCTTGAATAATCAGGAATATATTGCGTATAGAAGCGGTTCACATTACAAGGGAATAACCGCAAAATTAAAAAATCTTGTGAAAAATTATGGATTTGAGGAAAACAAACTAGAACCTATCGGGCACGTGGGCGATGGTAAATTTGAACTTAAGTATGGTCATTTACGTTTATATTGTTTTTGGCTAGGAAAAGGTATAGCTGTGTTTGACTCTGGTGGAATTAAGCCTCCAGGAACTAGAACATATCAAGATGATGAGATTCTAAGCGCACATGTTGAAAATTTAGAGTTTGTTAGAATTAAATTAGACGAACGGCTCAATGATTCTGTTTTTGTTAATGAGGAGTGTTATTTAGAGGGTAATCTAACTTTCGAGGATTAATATGAAATCAGTAGAACAAATATTTAAAGATGTTCCCAAGGAATATGATCGATATATTGATCTGCTCTATTCTTTTGTAGATCAGGTAAATGAAATCCTAGTATCGAAGAGCATGACACAAAGGGATCTAGCCAGACAGTTAAATATGCCAGATTCTCAGTTAAGTCGTATCTTAGCTGGAAATGAAAATATTACACTCAAAACTATTGCACGGCTTGAATCGGCATTAGGTGAAGACGTTGTACGAATGGGTAAAGAGCAACCTGTCCATTTCTCATTTACAATTCCTCATGGTCCTGGCTTGGAAAAAGAGTATTTTCGGGAATTTTTCGTAGATTATAAAAATGAACACAAAATTAATTACCAAAAAAGTTATCATATAGAGGATATAAATGGGATTATAGTCTCAGAATCTCGGAGTATAGAATATTGGACTGATTATATTGCGCAACCTGAAGAGCAAACTCCTGAATATAGGGCAGTTGCATGAAGGATAAATCAAAAACAATAAGGTTCAGAATTGAGTCATTTGATGTAAAGTCATTCGATTATAAAAGCCCAGAACAATCTGTTAGAAGAAATGCCAAGGTAATTTTTAATATAACTCCCTCTCTCCGTATAAAGTCAAAAGACAAATTAATTAAGTTAGGAATGGGAGTAAAAATAATGTATAGAAAAAAAGATCCTATTCTATTAGTAGAACTAGAAACAGAAACGGTTTTTCTTGTTCACAATATTGATGAGTTAAAGGTTGACGAAGAGCACATAGACATCCCAGAGCCATTTTTAACTACACTCTTAAGCCTAACATATTCTACAATACGAGGGATATTAATCGAACGATTAAAAGAAACTAAGTTGGAAAAATTTGTCCTTCCAGTAATTGATCCTTCCACTCTCTTGCCTTCTGAGAATATTGAGAAAACTGAATAGAAATTCTAAATGGTGGTACCAATGCCAACGGATGAATACGTTAAATATGGTGGAGCTATAGAGAAGGAATCGTTAAAGGAATATATGGATAATGTAAATACAAGTATAGAGGATGCGCATGCGTTGAAATGGATACCATTTGAATGTTAAGAATTTTCCGAACCGACTCTAAAGGCTGGGGTTCGAATCCCCTCAGTTCCACACTTGGAAACCAGCGACGCTTAAGGCTTAGCGGGTTTTGTTGTTTTTGGGAAAATGTAAATAAATACCGTTTCAGGTCACAATAAGTCACAAGAGAAAGAGTTCCCGGAAAATTTGAGAAATTTCTTGACTTAAAGTAAAACTTAATATAACCTTTTCTCAAAATGGAACAACAGTCTTACATATCAGCATTTGAATGGGATTCAGAGGAACATCAGAAATTCACCCGCTCAGAAATTCAGAAACGTCAAGTTGCGAAACATAAAATTGGAATCGTTGAAAAAATCGCGAATGCGACTTATAAGACTCCTAATATTATCTGGAATTTTCACAGAAACGATTTAAGCAAGGTGATAAAAGTTAAAGGATTGGGAAATCAGTGGGACGGGAATCTCCGATGTGATTTCTTTCTCCATCCAAATCCTGGATGTCCTTCGACATTTGCAAAAATACCAAAGAGTATCAATATGACATAGCTTTCATCATCATATAAAACGCTTTAGGGACCACTGAATTTCATTCAAAGCCCGTTGCTCAGTCTCAGACTGGGTAGCGGGCTTTTTGTGTTTTTAGAGATACAAGAAAGGGAGTAAAAATGTTACGCGTAGAACACGAACGAAAAAAACGGGGATGGACCAAATCGGAAGTGTCGTATCGAGCTAAGATCGCATTACCGAATTATTCACGATTGGAGCGAAAGAAAAGAGAACCATTCAAACCGGAGCTTGAGCGTTTGTCTGATGTGTTCGGCATTTCGGCTGCGGAGCTCATGATGGAGATGGAGGAGGCATGAAATGAGTGAAGTCTATCGTGTGCAAGACATCAAAGAAAAACTCGACATCGGTACGCGTACCCTCTGCAATCAACCGGATTTCCCGGCGATTCGCATTGGTGGTTCAATCCGGATTCCCAAAAAAGCCTTTGACGCCTGGATAGAAGAACAGGCACAATCACAAATGAATGGTGAGCCAGGAAAATATAACTATTAGAACGGAAATGCCCCCGGTGACACGCCGGGGGCAAATTTTACGGAACCTTGTTATAAGAAAGTATACACACAAAAATTACATTTCGCAAGACGCAAATCATATCCACATTTTCTGTGACGGTGGAATCACTACCAACCCCGGCGGGACAGCGACCTTTGGATGGATTGCCCGCCAGGGCCAGCATATCATTGCGCAGGACTCTGGCATCATTGGCACCGGCGAGGGGATGACCAATAATATCGCTGAATATCAGGCGTTAATTCAGGCCCTCCAGTGGGCGGCATCACTATCACCTTCACAAATATTTATTTATTCGGATAGTCAATTAATTGTCAATCAGGTGAACAAAACCTGGCGGTGTCATTCGGCCGATTTAGCTCCATTGCAACATAAAGCGAGAACCTTACTCAAATCTGTCAATGCCACCCTTTGCTGGACCCCCCGGGAGAACAATGCAGAAGCGGACCGATTAGCATTTGAAGCCTTGCAAAAACCCTCAAATGCATTATGAAAAAGCGTGAAATGCAAAAATACAACCACTGGGTATGTTGGGATAATGAGAAAGTCCCAATTGATCCGAAAACGGGGAAAAATGCAAAATCGAATGATGCCAGCACCTGGAGTGATGTAAAAACCGCGAAAGCCTACGCGGAAGTTAATGAAAACATTGCCGGAATCGGCTTTGTATTCACTCCGAATGATCCCTATTGTGGCATCGACCTGGATCACGCCTTTATAAATGACATCCAGGAATTGCATCCCTGGGCGGTAGATTTTTTGGACCGATTAGGGGGATCGTATACGGAAATCTCCCCCTCCGGCTCCGGCCTTCACGTTATTGTGAAAGACCGTGAACGTCCCGATTGGTGGCGAGACTGCAAGGATACACCGGAGGGAGAACCGGCAATCGAGGTCTATTCACAAAGCCGCTATTTCACCATGACCGGAAAGGTGTTCAACGGGCAAACACAAATTA
>DATFLS010000455.1:0-6689 GCA_035267465.1 bacterium | reverse complement strand
ATCTCCTGGTCACCGGGGAGGAACATGAAGTCCTGTCCGCATCCATACCAAAGGAGATCGACGATCTGGAGGAACTGGTCGGAGGGTGATTACAATCAAGTTCTGATAAGTGCAGACAAGTGCTATCAAGTGCAGACAAGTGTTGGCAAGAAACAAATTGTCGGAGAACCCCGACCTCGGGAGCGGCTGGTTATGAGAGAAACAGTGAGCGACAATCCTCTTCTCCCTTGGAAAAGTTTGCCGGTCATCCGGCATTCCCACACGATTGACCATTGATAATTGAAAGTTGATAAATCACCGGATCCCGGGTAATCATTATCCCGGGTAATCATTTGTGATGTTCTCTTTTCATATGTATAATCGCTGGTGATGGAGGAGGATTCGGCTATGGAACTCAATAACCGCCTGTACGACTGGTTTATGTATCCCCTGGAAGTCTGGCGCCTGGCCCGGATGCGCCGGAAGATTGTGCGGGCGATTCCGGGACGGTGTGTGTTGGAGATCGGGATCGGAACCGGCCTGAATCTGCGGCATTATCCGGCCTCCATGCAGGTGGTCGGTATTGAACCGTATCATGATAAACTCACCTATTCACGGCAGCAGCATCCCGGGCTGGAAAATATTTTCTATGTACAGGCGGATGCCCAGAAACTGCCATTCACAGATCACCATTTTGATGCCGTCATCGGTACCCTTGTTTTCTGCACCATCCCCGATCCGGTCCAGGCGTTCAGAGAGATCAAGCGGGTGATCAAACCGAAGGGCTATATCCGAATACTGGAGCATGTCCGGATTCCCCATCCTCTCTGGGGAACACTGCAAGATTTGCTGACTCCGGTATGGAAGCCGGTGGCGGGTGGATGCCACCTGAACCGGGAAACCGATAAAATAGCCCGGGCAGCTGGACTGTCCATAACCTCCAGGCAATCCTTTTTCCAGCAAGCGGTCCTCGACCTGGAATTTTCTGCCCCTGAAGCAGAGGATTTTACGAATATCCCCAAATGAAAATTGTCGATTTGCCATATACATCAAGGGGCAATTCACAGGGGTGATCTGCTGGGGAATTTCTGCAAGGGAATGTCGTACCGGAGGACGCGCTATATCTCCCAAAGATTCTGAGCACTCATACTGGCTTCTGATAGCTGCAATGCCGAATGAAATCCCCGGCTATCCAGCCCGTATCCTGACAGAATGCGATAAGAATATCTCTTTTTTTTCTCATCCATAGTAACAATATTATAAATCTGTCCTGTTTCAGGAAGACAGTGATATAACCTGAAGTGCTATGAAGTGAAGTACGAGGTTCATTCATGAGAAAAGTCTGTTATCTGTTGTGCGGTGTTATTTTTTCCTCCCTTCTTATCTGTCCGTCAATTCTATTTGCTGGTGAAGAGGCGCAACCGGATACTGTGAATCACGTCATGCAGGAGGCTCCCCGGGTCTTTGTCGATTGTCCGTTTTGCGATATGGATTACGTACGCCGGGAGGTAAATTTTGTGAATTACGTCTGGGACAGGAAAAATGCCCAGGTACACATATTGGTCACTACCCAGTCCACCGGTGGCGGAGGCACAGAGTTCACTTTGTATTTCATCGGACAGGAGAGATTCGGGGGTATGAATGATACTCTGAAATACGCCTCGAAGGAATCGGACACCATGTATGAAGTCCGGGAAGCGCTGGTTCGGGTATTCAAGCAGGGCTTAATACAGTATGCTTCCAGGACACCGGTATCCGATTATCTTTCGATAAACTTCGATCGGGAAGTAGAACCGCAGGAGATAGAAAATCAATGGAATAACTGGGTCTTCCGGATCCGGATGAGCACCTTTCAGCGCGGAGAGGAGGCCACGCGCAGAGGCAATTTT
This sequence comes from bacterium, assembly GCA_035267465.1. Classification (GTDB taxonomy): domain Bacteria; phylum Fidelibacterota; class JAANXI01; order JAANXI01; family JAANXI01; genus DATFLS01. The sequence continues at coordinate 4,821 of DATFLS010000455.1, read as the reverse complement.
TCCAGCTCGCTTTCGGCCGAACGGGTAACTCACGACTGGAAGATTAATCTGCGAACGTACGGTAATTACGAGGAGGACAGATTCAGTTTCGAGGATGATACTACCATCAGTATCACCCGGAGCTACGGAGGGTATGGTCTGCTGGTTCGAAGCATTTCCGATCATTTCTCCATCGGAATCAGTGGACGCATGCGATCATCTACATACAGTAATATAGATCTATCGATGAATCTCTATCCGGGGGTGGAGTATAATATTTTCCCGTACAGCGAGTCCGCCACCAGAGAGCTGCGCATTAATTATAGCATCGGACCGCGGTACAATGAATATATCGAACGGACTATTTTCGGCAAGACGTCCGAACTGCTCTGGCGTCATAATCTGGAGCTGGCGCTTGATCAAACCCAGCCATGGGGTAGTATGCGGCTATCTCTGGATTATTCCAGCTTCCTGCATGATTTTTCGAAGAACCGTTTCTCGATTTCCGGTGATGCCAGCATACGCATATTCAAGGGATTTTCCCTGAATATGTTCGGGATGTATTCTTTTATCCACGATCAGGTAAATCTGCCCAAGGGGGAAGCAACCCAGGAAGATATTCTCCTGCGCCGTCGGGAGCTGGCGACCGGATTCGAGTACTTTGGACGGATCAGTCTCGAATATGCTTTCGGAGCGATTTCTAACAATATCGTGAATCCCCGATTTGGCGGTTCCGGTGGAGGCTTCTTTTAAATCTCTGAGAATGGGAACGACCGGTAATAATATGCTGCACTGTATTATTCGCAAAGATATCCCGCCGAGTCGTCCGATACCTGCATATCTGGTTGGTTTTGGTGTTGAAGATTGTGTCTGAAGTATGTAAAGTACTTGTACCTTTCCGCCGGATTGTCGATGAACCGGACAATGATCGATGAGAGAACTGAGCGGCATTCAAGTTTAAAGATAACTCTGATTAAAGGAAGAGAGTGATGGAAATGCAGTCCAGACGAGAGTTCCTGCGAACGGTAGCACTGGGGAGCCTGGCGTTTCTGCTTCCGTGTTGTTCCCGGGTAAATAACCAGACTGCCCCGCCCAACATCCTGTTTATCATGGCCGATGATATGGGGTACGGAGATCCGGGGTGTTATAATCCTGAATCGAAAGCTCCAACTCCAACCATTGATCGGTTGGCCCGGGAGGGTATGCGATTCACCGACGCGCACGCACCCGGGGCGGTATGTGTCCCCTCCCGGTACGGGTTGCTCACCGGGCGGTATCCTTTCCGGATGACTCGTGAGCCCGGCACCAGTCTGATTGCCCCGGACCGCATGACCATCGGGACATTAATGCAAGAACATGGGTATCATACCGGCTGCGTGGGGAAATGGCATCTGGGGTTCGACGGAGGCACCAAGTTGGACAGGGATTTTTCTACACCCATGCGAGGAGGACCGGTCGATCGGGGGTTTGATTATTACTTCGGGATACCCGCTTCCCTGGATATCCCGCCGTATTATTATATCGAAAATGATCAGGTGGTGGAGCCGCCCACCGATCACATTGCAGCCAGCAGCAGTGAAGGGTGGAGCCCAATCCAGGGCGCTTTCTGGCGGGAAGGCGGGATCGCTCCGGGGTTCACTCACCGGGAGGTGCTGCCCGAATTCGCAGAGAAGGCGGTGTCTTTTCTGGACCAACACAGCCAGAATCACCGGGATCAACCCTTCTTTCTGTATCTGGCGCTAGCCGCTCCTCACACACCATGGTTGCCCGGAGAAGACTATGAAGGTGATTCCGGAGCCGGGATGTACGGGGATTTTGCCGTCCACGTGGATGCTGCCATCGGCCGGGTGTTGTCCACCCTCGTGGAGCTCGGATTGCAACAAAACACGCTGGTTGTTTTCACCAGCGATAACGGACCGGTCTGGTATGACGATGATGTGGAGGAATTCCGGCACGATTCTGCCGGGATGCTTCGGGGCATGAAAGGTGATATCTGGGAAGCCGGTCACCGCATGCCGTTCATCGCCCGCTGGCCGGGACACATCCGCCCGGGGAGCGAAAGCGGCGAAACCATCTGCTTCACTGATATGCTGGCCACTTTTGCAGGGATTCTGGAAGTAGACCTTCCACCTGAGGCTGGCGCCGATAGCTACAACATCCTGCCGATACTCCTGGAAGAGGAGTACGAACAACCTCTCCGGGAAGCGACCATCCACTACTCGACCGCCCGCTTCTTCGCTATCCGTCAGGGCAGGTGGAAACTCGTCCCCCATAGGGGAAGTGGCGGCTTCTCTGAGCCCAGGAGGATTACACCCGGTCCCGGCGAACCGGAGGGTCAGCTCTATGATATGGAAGTGGATCCGAGGGAAACCACCAACTTGTATCAGGACCGTCCCGAAGTGGTGAAGCGGCTGTCAGCCCTGCTCGACAGTTACCGGCAACAGGACCGAACTGTCAGCAGCAGATGATGGTTACTGTGCCTTTATGAACTTACGAAACATATCTACCGAAGATGAATTAGACAACCTGCTCTCGGAGCCATATCCGGAGGACACCGAATTCGCAGAGTCCCTGAATAGTGATCTGCTGGTGTTGGTGCCGGAGGGAAAATGGGCCCCACCCTGATACAGCGAATCAGCCGGGCAAGAGAGATGGCTGGCGCTTCCTGGAAGATTTATGCGGTATCCCGGTTTTCAAATCCCGAGGCCAGAGAAAAAATCGAAGCGGCCGGTGCCGAAACTATCTCCGCTGATTTACTGGACGAACAGCAGCTGGCGTCATTGCCTGACTGTCCCAATATCATCTACATGGTGGGCATGAAGTTCGGGGCCACTGATCAGGAGCCGCTGACCTGGGCCATGAACGCCTACCTGTCGGGCCGGGTGGCGGACCGGTTTTCCTCTTCCCGGATAGTGGCCTTCTCCACCGGGAACGTTTATCCGTTGGTACCGGTTGATTCCGGTGGCTCCCGAGAAGTCGATCCCCCGGATCCGGTGGGGGAGTATGCCCAATCCTGCCTGGGACGCGAACGGATATTCCAGCACTTTTCTCTGAGAAATACCACCCCCGTGTGCCTCCTGCGTCTCAATTACGCAGTGGAGGCGCGGTATGGAGTTCTCCTGGATATTGCCATAAACGTGTATCAGGAAGATCCTGTTTCACTCGATACGGGATACGTCAACGTCATCTGGCAGGGTGATGCCAATTCTGTGGCCTTCCGGTCCCTGAGTCTCTGTGCGAGTCCGGCTGAGATATTGAACGTTACCGGGCCGGATATCCTGTCGGTTCGCGCTATTGCTGAGGAATTCGGCGGGCGGTTTGGCAGAGAGCCGGTGTTCTCGGGCGAAGAGCAACCTTCTGCCCTGTTGAATGACGCCAGCCGCTGCCACGAACTGTTCGGACAGCCCAGAGTCGAGGTTGAAGAGGTAATGGACCTGATTGCCCACTGGATCACCATCGATGGGAAGCTCCTTGGCAAACCCACCAAATTTGAAGTACGCGACGGGAAGTTTTAGCCATGATGGATATCAAAGCACTGAGAGAACGATTGCAGCTGGGATTGGTCATTCCGGCTCATCCTCTGGCGCTTAAGGCAAACAGGCAGCTTGACGAGCGCCGCCAGCGGGCACTGAGCCGCTACTATCTGGCCGCCGGGGCAGGGGGATTGGCGGTCGGCGTGCATACCACTCAATTCGAGATCCACGCCGGAGAGGTGGGATTGTACGCACCGGTATTGAACATCGCTCTGGAGGAAGCCCTGCGGTTTGTCAGCGATGGCGGGGACCGACCGGTCATGATCGCCGGACTGGTCGGCGAAACGCAGCAGGCCACGAAGGAAGCCCGGCTTGCCCGCGAGGCAGGCTACGACTGCGGATTACTCAGCGTCTCGGCTTTCAGGGATCGAACAGATGAGGAGGTCCTGGAACATGCGAGGACGGTGGCGGACATCATCCCCCTGTTCGGATTTTACCTGCAACCGGCCGTAGGTGGACGGATACTCTCGTATGATTTCTGGCGCCGGTTCGCTGACATCGAGAATGTTGTGGCGATTAAAATGGCTCCCTTCGATCGATACCATACCCTGGATGTGGTCCGGGCGGTCGCGGAAAGCGGACGTCACAAAGAAATAGCGCTTTACACCGGCAACGATGATACCATCATCATGGATTTGCTGACCACTTTCCCCTTTGATAAAATCCGGATTGCGGGCGGTTTACTGGGCCAATGGGCGGTGTGGACAAAGAAAGCGGTGGAACTGCTGGAGCACATCAAATCAATACGGCCAGAGACATCCATTCCGGCTGATCTAGTTCGCTTGAATGCCGAACTGACCGATGCCAACGCCGCCTTGTTTGATCCCCGGCACCAATTTGCGGGATGTATCCCGGGGGTGCACGAAGTCCTGAGGCGCCAGGGCCTGCTAAAAGGACGCTGGTGTGTGAACCCCGAGGAGCAATTGTCGCCGGGACAGATAGAGGAAATCGACCGCGTGTATGAAGCGTATCCCCACCTGAACGACGATGCATTTGTTGCCGCCCACCTCAATGAGTGGCTCTCCTGAATCGAGACATTGGGTTTGCTAGTGAAAGACTTTCTGAAACCACTGAAAATTCTGGGCCCTGCCCTGGTGCTCGCCGCGGTGGTGCTTGGACCTGGTAGTCTGACCCTGAGCACCATTGCCGGGAGTCTCTACGGCTATCAATTGCTCTGGATTCCGGTGATCGCTACCGTTTTCATGCTTGTGTACACCTGGATGTCAGCGAAAATCGGGCTGGTGACCGGACAGACACTCTTTCAGGTCAGCCGGAAGAAGTATGGCTCGTTGGTCACCGGCCTGGGCGG
>DATFLS010000454.1:0-9538 GCA_035267465.1 bacterium | reverse complement strand
AGGTCGAAGTTGAATAATTACAGTATATCAAATCCATATACAGTCATATCATTATGATATGATCGTACAGATCCCCACTTTCTCTCTCTGCCATCAAGAGACTATTTTCACTTGCATCTTGTCCACTGTTCAACCGATTGTCTCTAAACTACTTATATGGTGACATCCGTCTGCGTTCCGGTTGATTTATTTAACCGATGTACCTCGGTTGGCATACTAATTGAAATAAGTGGAAATCGGATGCATGGAACTTAACCGAAACGAGAACATCGTCCGAATATATAAAGGAGCCTCAGATGAGAGCGCACCTTAGAGCGCTGCTTTTAGTCATGCTTATCGCGCCGGTGATTGCCCAGTCCAGGACGAACCCCGCGGATCTCTCCACCCTGAAGGATAAGGAAATCGAGGCGTTTCGTGCCGAACAATCTGAGATCAGCATCGATGGCAAGCTGAATGAGTCTGTATGGATGTTAGCCACCGAAGGCAACCATTTCACCCAGCGGGATCCCAGCGACGGGGACACGCCGACCTATCCCACGAGTTTCCGGGTTGTCTATGATCAGGAGAACCTCTATGTGGGCATCAGAGCCTGTGATGAGGAACCCGGCAAAATCAAAAATATCCTGACCCGGCGAGATGAATATACCAGCTCGGACTGGCTGTATGTCTCTATCGATAGTTACAATGATAACCGCACCGCATTTGAATTCGGTCTTAATGCCGCCGGGGTGAAACATGATCTGCGCCGGTTTGACGACCAGAACGCCGATTGGGACTGGGATGCCGTCTGGGAGGGGTCTGTGAGTATCGACGACCGGGGCTGGACCGCCGAATTCAAAATCCCGTTTCACGAACTGCGATTCACATACAGTGATGCCATGGAGTGGGGCTTCCAGGTGTACCGGGAATTTCCCCGCAATAATAATGAACTGTCCGTCTGGAATTACTGGTCCAAAGACGAATCCGGGTTTGTCTCCCAGTATGGGTCACTGAAGGGATTGTCAGATATACATGCGTCGAATCCAGTGTATGTGGCTCCGTACATTGTGGGACAATCCAGAATTTCGGAAGATCTCCGCAATCAGGCCCACCCGAATAACTATGACCTCCTCTCGAACATCGGCGGCGATATCCGATACAGTTTCTCCAACGGGCTGACTCTGAACGGTACCATTAATCCGGATTTCGGGCAGGTGGAGGCGGACCCGGCGGATTATAACCTGACAAACTTCGAGACCTATTTTTCCGAAAAACGCCCCTTCTTTATGGAGGGTGGAAATATCCTCAACTTCAGCCTGGGTGTGGGCGACGGCGGTCTCTCTTCCAACTCCCTGTTCTATTCCCGGCGCATCGGGCGGGCTCCCCACTTATCTGCTGATCCGGAAGACGAAGATTATCTTGCAATAGAATCTCCCGACAGAACGAATATTTTAACGGCCACCAAGCTGACCGGGAAAACCAGAAAGGGCCTTTCCGTCGGCGTGATGGATGCCGTGACTGCCGAAGAACAAGCCACCATTCTGTACGGGCAGGGGCAGAGCCTTCAACAGGTCATCGAACCCATGACGAACTACTTTCTGGCCCGGCTCCAGCAGGATTTCCGGAATGGGCAGACCACTATGGGCGGCGTCCTGACCAGTACGAACCGCCGGCTGGACAACACCGGGATCACCTCCTTGCGAAGCGGCGCCTATACCGGAGGTATCGACTTGAACCACGAGTTCTTTGACAGGAAGTATGCCTTCCAGGCTGCGCTGGCCTTCAGTCGGGTGGAAGGAAGTAGGGACGCCATCACGGAAACCCAGATGAGCTCCGCCCGGTACTTCCAGCGTCCCGACGCCTCGCACGTCTCGGTGGATTCCAACGCCACCTCCCTCTCCGGACTGGCCGAGAAACTGGTCATTGGTAAAATAGGCGGCGGACACTGGCGGTTTATGACCGGAGTGGTCGGGTCCACCCCCGGATTTGAAATTAACGATCTCGGCTTCATGCGCCAGGTCGACCAGCATTCCCAATTCTTCTGGGTCCAGTACAGGGAATGGAAATCGACGAAATTATTGAGTCAATACTTCATCAACTTCAATCAGTGGACCGGCTGGACCAACGAACCGGAATTAATCGAGAACGGCGGGAACGTGAATGCGCATTTGACCTTCACCAATAATTGGCGTCTTGGCGGCGGCTACACCGTGAACCTGCCCGGGCTCAGTCCCAGCGATCTCCGGGGCGGACCGGCTGTTCGGGTGGATCGCCGGGATTTCCTCTGGACTTATCTGCAAACAGACGACAGCCAGGATATCAGCCTCAACATCTTCACCAACCATATGATGGCCTCTGATGCCGGCATGAGCAGTTATGATGTGATAACCACATTCCGCCCTCAACATAACATTCAGTTCTCTCTGGGACCCGGAGTGAGGTTTATACAGGATAAATGGGGTTGGGTAACCGAGGCCACCGACACACAAGACAATCCGCATTCTATCTTCTCGGATATGGATCAAACCACCTGGTCGATGACTATCCGGGCCGACTACACTATCCGGCCGAACCTGTCCATCCAGTACTATGCCCAGCCATTTCTCACCGCCGGTAAATACCGGGATTACAAAGAAGTGGTCGCACCCAGAGCCCGCGCCTTCGATGACAGATTCCATACATTCACCGATGCCGAAATCTCGGAAGCGGACGGCAATTTGGAAGTTGATCGAAACCTGGACGGGAATGCGGAATACTCCTTCGAACCCCGTGATTTCAACTACAAACAGTTTCGATCCAACCTGGTACTGCGCTGGGAATATACCAGCGGGTCTATTTTATACCTGGTCTGGTCCCAGGGATTCACCCACGAGGAATCCATCAGCCGCTTCGATATGAACCGGGATATCCGCACTCTTTTCCGGGCTCCCAGCGATAATGTGCTGCTGGTGAAAGCCAGTTACCTGTTAAACATCTGAATACGCAAAAGGAGAACCCTCTCCTGCGTCAACCCGCTGCTGTTTCTCGCCCGGACAGCAGCGGGTTAATTTTTTCATAGATCCCCTTTGCCGGTTCTTCATCTGTGACTGTTCGATTTCTGGGTTCTGTTCGCTATATTATCCCCGTCGTCTTTGTCTGAACTTAACGTGAAACTGAAGGGTGAGCAGATGTTCCGTCATGTCGTGATGTGGGAATTGATGGCGAAAGCCAATGAGAAGTCCAGGCAGGAGAATGTTAGAGAAATGAAACGGCGGCTAGAGGCGCTGCCGGCGGTGATCCCCCAGATTCAGGACTACGAAGTGGGAATCAATGCCGGAGGATCTTCGGCTGCCATGGACATTGTTCTGATCTCCTCCTTCCGGAATACCGAAGAATTCGAAATATACCGGCAGCATCCGGCCCATCAGGAAGTCCTGGAATTTATCCGGTCGGTGCAGTCTATGGCCCGGGTGGTGGATTACCAGCAATAAGCAACATTCCTATTCCGGGATCCTTCTCAATCCTCCCCAGGGAGAGATGTGCCCGACTCAGGACCTCCTGATAATCATCTCCGCATTCGTCGCTGATCATTCCCCGGACTACCCGCCACACAAGTCCGGACCCGTGATCCATCGACCGGGCAACGGATCACATATGACTGCGCAGCTGATTGTTCACATGTACGGACTGGATGGTAAACAGGAACAGTGAAGCGGGCCGACGAGTCGGGATGTGATTACAATCTTCCCTGGGGGCACCGGGGAAAATGGTATTACCCGGTCCCATTGATGGTCGTTTCGATGCCCACTCGTATCCAGCGTCCGGGCAGGGGCACCCCGGGGAAATACTGGTACTGTTCGTTGAAAAGGTTGGTGACGTCCAGGAAGATCCGGAAGTTACCATTTCTGCGATACAGGCGGGTATCCACAACCTGGTGAGTTTGATGGGCGCTGCCGGTCAACCGATACTCATACCGGTAACTCCATCTCTGCCGCAGCTTGAAAGGAAGGCTCAGGGTGAGGTCCGCCATCACCTGGTGCCGGGGGTGATTGAACACATACTTGGATTGCCGGGTGGCCACGTCCTGGATAGTCGATTGCAGGTAGCCGTATTTCAACTCCATCCGGTCCGGCACTCGCGGAAAGCCGAATTGACGGGGCAAGACCTCAACGGCCGCCTCCACTCCGGTGGTGCGGATACGGGAGAGGTTCCTGACTACCCAGGGATCATCAGCATTGGTCCTCCCCCAGTCGATCATGTTGCTCCCCCGGCGCTGGAACAGGGTGACATTGCCCATGAGCCCCCGGGTCAGCCATTTCACCCCGCCTTCATAGGAGAGGGATTCTTCAGGCCGCAGGGACGGATTGCCCTTGTTGGCGGGACTGTCATAATACAATTCAGTGAAATTGGGTACCCGGTAGGCTTTCCCGATGTTGCCGTACAGCTGCAGGGTTGGTGTTACTGCTACCCCCATACCTGCTCCCGGCCATACCTGCCAGCCCCAGCCGGAATGGTAATAGGCAAAGGCTCCGGTCGTGACATCCAGGGCAGGAACGATTTCCATCTGGTGTTCCAGAAAGAGTCCGCCCCGGCTGCGCTGGCGATCGCCCAGGCTGTTACTGCGAATCAACTCACGGCCGAACTCCCCGCCCACAGCAGTCTGACCCAGCGCTGAGGAAAACCGGGTCTGCAATTCCAGTCCATAAGAGTCAGTGGTGTGCTCGTTCCGGTACCACTCCGGGCGCTGGCTGTCGAGGATAAATTCATCGTGATTGCGGCGCCAGTAAATCTTTGGCAGGAGTGTCAGGTTTCGGACCCGGAGGTCTCCACCCAGTTGGACGAGACCGGTGCGGGTTTCTTCCCGCTGGTCCGGGAAGTTGCTGGCGTAAAAATCGTTGGCGCCAAAAGCTTTTCGCACATATCCTGCCAGCAGATTGGCCCGGTGGTTCCCGATATCCACCGTGGTTGTGTGCGTGAGATTGGTGATGTCAAAATCGGTATTATGGCGATATCCGTCCGAAATTCGCCGGGAGAACGATATCTGGTTTGCACTGCTCCCAAGTTGATACGCACTGGTAATATGCCCTTCGACCAGGCCATGTTCGCCGGCAGTCGCCCGGGTAGTCAGCGAGGTGCCCCGGGGCTGCTTGGTCAGGATATTGATCACACCCCCGAACGCATTCGGTCCGTAGAGGCTGGAACCGTGGCCGTGCAGCACCTCGACCCGTTCTATATCCTGCAGGCTCACCGGGATATTTAATTGGTGATGTCCGGTCTGCGGATCGGTCGCCTTTGCGCCGTTCAGCATCACCAGGGTCTGTTCGAAGGTCGACCCGCGAAGACTCATATCCGCCTGCACGCCAAGCGGACCCCGCTGCTTCACATCGGCGCCCTGCACGTACGATAACAGCTCCTGCACGCTGTGCACCGGAAGCGACCTGATGTCCGTACTGTCAAGTACACTGACATAGCGCACCGATTCCATGAACGTGGAAGGCAGCCGGGAAGCGGTCACCACAACTGCCTGCATCCCATACCTGGGTTCAGGGTTCTCCTGCGCGGGGGCGAACGTACTCAGAACAACGAATAATCCGCACAATAAACCAGGTAACAGCTTACTCCTTACAAACATATACGTTTCCCCTGAATTGTTTTTTGTGCTCTGTCATGCTGTCGATCTGTCGTCACGCCCGGAACATTCCGAGTCAGTATCCGGTTTGTGCATCAGACTTTCCACACATGCCTGTCCGCTGGTTCTGCAGCGCTTGGCATCTATAGTTTATAGCGTTCGATGAATTTCAGATGGCCAGCGTACTGTCGATTTCATACCCTTCGTCGGTGCGTTTAACAGTAAAGGCGCACGTTTCCGGATCATGTTCCAGACACAGTATCCAATCCTCCTCAACAGCCCGGTCCAGAATCGTTTTTTTCTCCTCGAGGGTGGTGAGAGGGAAATTATCGTATCCCATCACCCAGGGAATGGCCAGATGGGCCCGGGTCGGAATCAGATCGCCACAGAAAAAGAGTCTCGTCTCGGCATCACGAATGAACGGGTGTTGATGCGCTCTGGTATGCCCGTTGGTCACCAGCATTCGTATACCCGGGAGAAGTTCCTCCTCGCCTTCGACGAATTCCAGGACCTGGTACTCACTCAGGGGGGCAAAATTTTCCCGGCGATAACTACCGGTATCTTTCTCCGTCGGGTTGACCGCCCATTTCCAGTTCTCCCGCTGTATATAGTAAGTGGCCCTCGGAAAGGTGGGCACCAGTCTTCCGTTTTCCTCCATGGTGGCCCCGCCGGCGTGGTCGAAGTGCAGGTGGGTGAGAACAACATCCGTGATGTCTTCCCGGCCGAGTCCTTTTTCTTGCAATGAGTGAAGAAGCCCGCCGTCATCCGCATCGATTCGGTAGATATTCCGGTGTTTTTCGGACCATGTGTCGCCCATTCCGGTATCGATCAGGATATTTTTCCCCAACCCCTGAATCAGCAGAACTCTGGTACCCAGGGTAATCCGGTTCCGATCATCAGGCTGGGTAAATCGACTCCAGAGCGGCTTTGGAATAACCCCGAACATAGCGCCGCCATCCAGGCCGAACGTGCCGGTGGAGAGGGCGGTGATTTCGTAGTCACCGATTCTCATGCTTTCACCGCGTCTGTGTTGTATTTCACACCCTGCCGGGTTCCGCGCCGATGCAGCTCCCGGATAACCGCCTGCACTACGTGGGTGTGACGCTTTCCGTCCCAGTTCGGAGCAATAAGAATACCGGGCGGGGCTCCGCCCGCAAGCCGGGCCACTACAATCTCCGGAGATAACCGTTCCAGGAAATCGGCAACCAGCTGCACCCATTCCTCGAATTCGAAGACCTTGAAGGGTTGTTCCCGGTACTGACGGGCCATGGCAGTCCCTTTCACCACATGGAGATGATGGATTTTCAGATAGTCCACGCCCAGTGAAGATACCACCTGTGCTGTCCGAAGCCAGTGATCTCTGTCTTCCCAGGGAAAGCCCAGTATCAGATGACTACCGATAGGGAGCCCGGTCCGGGTTCGGGTGCGATTGACGGCATCGACCAATGCGGCGAAATCGTGCCCCCGGTTAATTCGCTGAAGGGTACCGTCGGAAATGGATTCGATGCCGTATTCTACAGAAACGTAATACTCCCGGGCGATGTCTTCCAGGAGATCCAGTACCGGTTCGGGCACGCAGTCAGCCCGGGTGCCGACCACCAGCCCCGCGATTTGCTCGTGATCCAGCGCCTCACGATACAAGCGCTCCAGACGGCCCACCTCATCATAAGTGTTTGAATAGGCCTGGAAATAAGCCAGGAAATTCTCCGCCCCGTAGCGTTCGGAAAGGAACTCAACCCCCCGGTTCACCTGCTCCCGGATGTTCATGCTGCGCCTCAGGTAACTGGGAACGAAACTGGCGTTATTGCAGTACGTGCATCCCCCCTTCGCGACCGTTCCATCGATATTCGGACAGGTGAATCCACCACGGATGGAGACCTTGTAGGTCTTCTTCCCGAAGACTTCCCGGAGATAGGTGTTGTAATCGCTGTACGGCTTCTTCATCTCAGGGGAATATACAAAACAACCCTGCCTTTGCAAAGATGACATTGGTGGTGTTTGCAGCGGGAGACTGACAAAGAATAGCACACGGATTACCACAGAAAAAAACAGATAACCACAGGTTATAAAAAAGAAAAGAGAAAAGAGTGAAGAGTAATAAGTAAAGTCGGTGTAAATCTAACGTTTCCGTGCAAATCCGTGGCCTATTCTTCTTCAGGTTAACCCGTTGTGGGAAACTCGATGAACCAAAAAAGGCTCGTCCATGAGGGCCACTTTGCGTGTTTTATGGGAGTTCAGCTCATAAGAAGACAAGGAGATACCCTCATGCACGATATCAAGAAAGCCTTGGACCAATGACCACCCATTGTCGCCGAAATGTTGCATAAAGATACCGGTGTCCAGGGGAATTTCCAAAAACCCGGTCGCCCGCCGCGATTCTCCGATATCGATGTGCTCACGTTGAGTCTGGTGGCTGAACGTCTCTCCATTGATAGCGAACATGCCTTGTTCATCGACTCACCAGCGATTATCAGGACGCCTTTCCCACCTTATCGGCAAAAGCAGTGATGATCTGGTTGCTCTGTGGAATCAGGCACATCACGACGATCCGGTGGTCTGAAATTACTTATCTGAGAATACCTACATCTCTTAAGCCAGTGTACATCGTCCTCCGGAGGCAATTAGCAGTTCCTTTGGAGATTCAGGTGGCATCCATTGGAAGAAACAAGGCAATCCATAGTATAGATATGTTCAATTTATAGTATATATCGAACAAATCCATAGTATAGATGTATTCAATCTATAGTATAGTTATATTCAAACTATAGTATAGTTATATTCAAACTATAGTATAAATTAAAGCAATCTATAGTATAGATCGAAACGATCATTACTATAAAACGTACCAGTTGCTTACAAGCACCGGGTTGAGGCAAGTCATCAAAAGGGATCACCGTTCCATCACTTCCCGCACCAAATCCGCCGCTTTCAGCATGGCCTGATACTGTCCGGGCGGATTCAGGAACGCTCCCGCCGTTCTGTAACTGTTGATCAGAATGAGATCCATGGGATGTTCCGGAGTGGTATACTCCAGGAAAATGTCTGTGAGATGCCGGAAGAGAGTGCCCAGTCCGGTGCCGTCCCGGATGTAGCCCAGAATCAGCGAGTGACAGGCGGCCATATCACCATCCGTCAACGCCGCAATGATATCCTGAATCGTCCCCTGCTTCGTCGAATATTCTGTGGCGGAGGTAACATTCTCCTCGAATGTATACCGGGACATCAGGTAATCATATATCCCACGTCGTATGGAATCCTCCTTCATGCGCACCGCTTCCCAGATCTGCCGGGCATAGGAAAGATAGACCGTCTCCATAACATCGTTCTGCCCGGCGTTGAACACCTCTTTAAAATACCGCTCGAACTGGATCACCGGTAAGTCGGTGGCGTCTTCATTTGCCGGGTCGCCGATTTTGAGGCGGCTGAGATACTCCGTTAGCAGAAACAGCAGCGGATTCAGCTGCGCGCTCTCCACGAAATCTATGGACTTGAGCACGGCGCCGGCCAGAACCAGCGAAAACCCACTTTGCTCCCCGGCTGACGCAGCCTGTTCTGTGAGGATTTCCCCCAGATAGAAGATATTATCCATCATCCAGGTGAGTTTCACGACTTCATGCACCGCCATGTCGGTATCTCCGGTCCGGAGGGACTCCACAAAGTCGTCCACCATCACAATCTGACCCATATCCTCCGGCTGCATGGTGGTCACCTCTTTATCGAATTCCCGGAGCCGGAGCGTGCAAAAATACCGCAGCGCCACCCGGAACAGCGGCCAGGGTCCGGTCGCCGGCTCTTCGTAGAGCGTCCGGAGATCCCGTACCGCATCCAGATAGACCACTCCCAGGGGAGGCTGCTCTCCCGGCTGCTCATGCGCTGTTAGGTAGAACATCTGCTGCAGCACCTGTTCATACGATCCGGATTCTTCGCTTACAAACTCCGGGACCACTGCGG
>DATFLS010000453.1:0-5187 GCA_035267465.1 bacterium | reverse complement strand
GTTATTCACCCGGACCGAGGGGATCATCCCGGCGCCGGAATCCGCTCATGCCATACAGATGGCCATCATTGAAGCGCAGAAGGCGAAAGAGGAAGGGAAAGAGAAAACAATCCTGTTCAATCTGAGCGGCCACGGACTGCTGGATCTCTCTGCCTACCAGGAATATTTCGCTGGGAATTTGCAGCGCGAAAAAGGTGTGTAGAAGCGCAGGGATATCGCATTCCGGATAGCGGACACCTCCGGATGCTGGTTAGACCGGACCGTTCGCCGGTGTATCCTGTCCTTCAAGAGAATGGTGATGATCCGCTGCTGTGTTCTGTCTGGATTCACCTCCGCAGAACACAGGAGGAGGAATTTCCATTCCATAATCAATGGCAGGGTTCCGCTCCCTGATTCCCCGGTTCTGTTTCTGCTTTTAGTTTTAGCTGTGCAGGGATGAATGCATCGGAGGAGGTGAGTCGCTGCGGTGTTGATCTGCCGGGAAGTAATCTGCCGGGAAATTCATTTTCCATGGGATCTATCGACTTCCCGGCTGAATCCCGTGAAGTATGTAAGCCAATTCACTTTTTTGGTCTTCAGAATTTATATTTTACATTTCACTCATTAAATGGCGTGCACATGCCGTTGATTTGACCTCGAACAATGACGGAAGGAAGACAGTCCATGGCGAATAAAACGACTCTCATATCCACCACAATCGCAGTGCTCTTTCTGGCCGGATTGGCTGGAACCATGAGTAATGCCCACCCGAAGTTTGCGGTCCGCGAGGCGGTGACCTGCGTCCAATGCCATGTCAATAACCAGGGCGGGGGATTGCGAAACGAGTACGGGGCGAACTATTATTCCAGAGATGTGCTGCCGGCCATTCCCTGGGATGATTTCGGCAATGAAAATTTCACCACTGCTATTAACGAGTTCATTCGTTACGGATCGGACGTGCGGATGCAGTTCTATAATTATTCCGAACAGAACTCCTCACAAAACGCCTTCTTCCCCATGCAGGCGGATGTCTATCTTGGCGTCACGCCGTCGGATCAGTTCACGGTGTACTTTGAACAGTCGCTATTTCGCAGCATCGCTTCCACGGATCTCTGGGCACAGTGGAGTAATTCCGGCGGAAATGTGTATGTGCGGTTCGGGCAGTTCTTTCAGGACTACGGCTTACGATTGGATGACCACACCTCATTTATCCGCGGCGGAAACGACGGCGGGGTTGTTGTCAACGAAAACACCGCCCAGATTCCCGTGCAGTTTCAGGGGCTGCACTGGAAACCGGAAAATAACAATGTTGGGTTTGAAGCAGGCTATAATCCCATCGGATGGAAGATCACCGGGAGCATCGGGAAAAAGTTGGGGCAGGAAACGTATTCGACCTCCATCAATGCTTCGCGCGCGTTCTGGATAGGACCGGCGAATATGCTGTTCGGCCTCAGCTATTTCAACGGCGGTTACTACCGGCAGCTGGATCGGTACTCCTATTACGGAGCGTATGCCGGCTTGAACTGGGGCCCGCTGACGCTCATGGGAGAAGCCGATTTGATGCGGGACTATCCGGCAGCAAATGCCACCGGATTCACTGCTTACGCAGATCTCACCTGGCAAATTCAGGACGGTGTCTTTCTCGCACTGGAGCAGGATTATTTCGACGCCAATCGGGATCTGGAAAACAACGAACTGGTTCGCTACACTATTGGGGCAGAGCTGTTCCCGATTTCTTACGTGGAAGTGAAGCCCCAGTACCGGTTGCTCAACGCCACGGCGTCGCCGGATTTTTCGCGTTCCGAGTTTATTTTGCAGTTCCATTTCTGGTTCTAATGCCTTGTTTTTAAGTTGCCTCTACCTGCAGGCCAGCATATATTTTATCAGGGATCTGTTACTCAGGTATTGGCTTTTGACATATGACGAGCACACAACCGTGGGTGGACACAGGGAGACGGTTTATTCCCGGTATGAAATCGGATAATAATGTTATTTCCCAGCGATATAATGTTCACCTCTGTCAATCTGAAACTCGCCCTAAAGAAGTTGCAGAGATTCCCGATTATAAGGGAAAGGCACGATGGGTGAAGTGTATGATTCTGTGAAGAGAGTTGTTCGCCGGGGAAATCCGACCGTGTATTGATCTCCCCGGCAGAAGCCACCGTATGTAACAAAGGCGAGCTAGCACATCAGGATTGACCGGAACAGTTCCCGATCTTAACCTCCAATGATAAGAAGGGATAGAACCCTTTACCTGGTATCTATGGAAAAATCAGTTCTTTTTGTCGATGACGACACGCAATTGCTGGAATTTTTAGGGAATGCAATTCGGGTCACTGAATTCAAGGGCTTCACTGCGGAATCCGGGAAGCAGGCGTTGGCGATTCTCGACCAGCATGATATTCAGGTGGCTGTGGTTGACCAATCCATGCCTGAGATGCCCGGAACCGAACTCCTCCGGGAGCTGAAAATCTCTGCTCCGGATATCGTTCGCATCATCATGACCGGATATGATGACCTGCAATTCGCGATTGATGCTATCAATGAGGGCGAGGTCTTCCGCTTTCTGCGAAAACCGTTCAATGTGGATCAGCTCATCGGAATTCTGAGTGAAGCATTCGAGGAATATCAGCGAAATAAAAACCACCATCATATTATCAAACGACTGGAGACACTTCAGGATCAGCCGGAAGACGGCCATGAAGAAGAAATGTCCCAGACGGCATTCTTCCATCTGGATAAGACCAACGGCAGAATTCTCCATGTGAATTCTGCGGCAGAGGAACTCACCAATCTTCCCAGAGACCAGTTACTGCAGTCCCGGATCAGCGAGGTGCTGAAAGAGATCGACTACGGAGCATTCTGGAAGGAGATACAGCATGGACTGGAGGATTATGGGATCGCCCTGACCCAGCTGAAGTTACATCCAGGGGAGGAGAGTCTCCATTATGATATCACGGCGATACTGTCACCAGGGGAACCCGGTGGCGGGGGAGAGGAACGCGTCATCATGGTGTTTTCCCCTCAGTACCAGATGACTTCCGCCGAACTCAATTTGTACAATTATGTCATCGATCTCGAAACCAACTATGCACTGAAGGACCGCGGGTTAAAGTTTCTCTATGAGATGAGCAAGAAAGTCGGTACAACGCAGAACTTCGATGAACTGGTCCAGACCATTTTTTCAGATCTGAAGAAGATCATTGATTTTGATATCGGCATGCTGGCAACCTTTCAGGAACGGGAAACGGATGCGTACGTCATTTCCGATTATATCCTGAACGAGTCCATTCTCTCTATGCTGAAAGCGGAGATTCACGGACAATACCTCACCCGGAGTCCCGCGCAGTTGCCCAAGATCAGCCCGGATATCCAAATTAAAAACTGGGATGGTGAACATGGTGACCACTCCGAGCATGCCTCCGTTATGCCGACAGACGGGATCAAAGCGAATATAAACCTGCCGTTAAAAGCTCCCGAAGAACAGCTTGTGGGTATGGTGTATATCGGCTCCTGCCAGAAATCCAGCTACAGTGGCGAGGAGGTCCGCCTGTTGTATACCTTTGCCGCCAGGATTGCGCTGGTGCTGCATATTATCAATAACCTGTTCGCGTTTCGTCAGGTGAAAGAGATGGCCATCAAGGACAGCCTGACAGGATTATACAACCGGCGGTTCTTCGAAGAGGAGATGAAAAAGGAACTGACCCGTGCACAGCGGTATCACAGCAGTGTGTCCTTCCTGATCCTGGACATCGACCATTTTAAGCAGGTTAACGACACATACGGACATCTCAAAGGAGATGAGATCCTGAAAGAGCTGGCACAGATCATCAGCCATTCCGCCAGAAGCAGTGACATCCCGGTGAGATACGGGGGAGAGGAATTCGTCATCATACTTCCTGAAACCAGCCTGGATGGTGCGCTGGTCATAGCCGAACGGTTGCGGGATCGGGTGGAAAATCATCCCTTCCGGTTAAGCGATGACGGAAATACCGACCCTGAAGAGATTAGCATTACCATCAGTATCGGAATCAGTAATGCCTCGGCGTCGAAAATGGTAACCTCCGACGAGCTGGTCGCCCAGGGAGATAAAGCGCTTTACCACGCCAAAAAGAACGGCCGCAATCGGGTTGTCACGTATGATTCCCTGGAACCGGCGGTCAGTTGACCGGTATTTTGTCGAGATAAGCCATCTCCTGTCCATCCTCTCAATATACGGATTCATGGGTGTGTGATGTACCTTCCGGTGCATGTCAAAACAACCAGAATCCTATGGCAATGTCGCATGATGAATCAAGGCCTGCAACTGCCCAAAAATGGCGCTCTTTGCCGCCTTGCAAGCGACGGTCAAGTGTAAATGCCCCAGTTGGGTGTACATTGGTTGGAATGTCAAATGAAGGAGACCGATGTCACAAGTACAGATTTGATTGCTCCATCATTGGATAAGTAAGAATGATAGCGATGCTGATACCCTGATGCCTTTACATGCCAATTGACTAAGACAACAGAGATGTAATCAAGAGAGCAAATTCTCCGGCCGGATCCGGTGTCCGGAAGTAGCTCGACCTGGAATTATACCACCGTGCCGATTTGTCGGTGTATTGCTACAGAAAATACCATCATTGATACGTTGCGATGCTAAAAATATGCATGTAAGTTATATGGTTCATTTACTTTATAAAGCTTATGGCGATTCATTTACCTCAGATGAACTTGATGCTTCGCCAAACCGTCGACTGGCGGAACGGCCCGGGTGTAATGAAGCTTTGTTAAGTTCACCCGGGGCTCATGCAGGGATTTTACTGGTGGAATGAACTCTCCATATGATTCGGTCGGATCCAAGTGTTACCGGGGAAGAAAAAAAATGGAATCCGGCCTTCATGATCTCACAGGAGCTCTGCGAATGTTGTGTATAAACCTGAGCGAAGAGGCGACGATCTCTTGAGTGAGCGGAATAACAGACTCCGGATTCTATTCTCGGGATTGTTCCTGGCAGGCATGCTTTCCCTGTCTGTCCAGGCGGCACCAGTTACCCTTGTAAACTGTACTATTTATACCATGTCAGGCCAGGGTGTCATCGCCGATGGGTACATCCGGATAGCCAATGGCGAGATCGCCGCGGTTTCCGATCAGCTCTCCGTGGAGGAGGAGGGAAGAATTATTGATCTCGGCGGCGGGTATGTTCTGCCGGGGCTCATTGACGCGCAT
>DATFLS010000452.1:0-5345 GCA_035267465.1 bacterium | reverse complement strand
AGCACAGGCGGTAAACAACCGGTAATATCGCATGGAATACATGAGCGCCCCATAGCCGCCCATGGATAATCCCGAAATCCCCCGAAATTCTTTTTCGGATCTGATCCGGTACGTTTCTTCGATGAACGGAAGAAATTCTCTCACAAACATATCTTCGAACGGGTACTCTTTGTTATAGTCGTTGATATACCAGGTGACGCCTCCGTCCGGCATCACAATCACCATGGGCGGGATGGTCCGGTCGGCGATTGCCCGGTCTGCTGCCAGCCGGACTTCCCCGAACTGGATCCATGCCCACTCTTCGTCGGTATATCCATGCAACAAATAGACTACCGGATAATATCGATCGGAGTCATCATAACCGGGTGGTAAATAAATCGTATAATCTACTTCCTCACCCAGCAGCGCACTTTCCATCTTCAATCCTTCCACCACTCTTCCTGACTGACCGGCAATTACAGCCGGCCTGCCGAATACTCCGAATCCAATCAACCCAAACAAAACCCACATCAGGTATTTCTTCATAGATTATTCCTCCCGCAAATTTCGGCTGCGAACTAATCTTTTATTTAGGTGAATGGTTACGAATTAACACACCCCTGGGAATCTTTGTGAGACATATATTTTTGGGAAGGGTGATAATCCGTTCTCCGTTTTCCTCTGTAGTCCGAACCCCTTCTCACAGCGTTGATCGGGTTGACCACGTATGTGCCATATTTACCTTTTATGGCACTCTTATAGCTCACCCCGGCTCTTAAAGAAATCGATTGCCAGGTTATCCATCAGATTCCGGAGATCTCCCCGTAACCTGACCTCACCGTATTCTTTTGAACATATTGTTGCGATATTGTTCTCCCAGACAAAATACGACGCGAAGTTTCCGGATTTTAAGGTGATCTGATACAAGAAATACTCTTCGATTCCCTCCAGGTCGATATTGATCGGTCGGATATCGATCTGGACAACGATAAACCCAATCGCTGCCCGCTTCGGATCTCTATTCTCAATGAGTGACAGAATCTCCACGGTGGCCATTTTCTCATATGGAATGCCGGTAAAATTATTTTGAAATTGTTTCATTACCAATTGGCGGATCTCCTTTCGATCCATCCCTAAGTCCATATGATCTTCGGCGTCGTCCCCGGAATTGTCATTTATATAGATGTCGATCAATCCGAACATCATAACCGAATCGAATTTTGCTTCGGAAAATGTTTCCAGCTGCCGTAATAACGGCGGTGCTTCGGTCGCCGTCTGTGCAGGTACTTCGCTCATGAGCACTGCGCTCAGGACGAAGCCGACTGCCAGGGAATAGCCCAGGAGGTTGCCTATTGCCGATCCCAGGCGCACCGGAATGGCAGGAGAGTCGTTCATCTTCCCCTTATTCTGCAGCTGGGCAGTGACCCCGGCATCTTGATATGATTTTTCCCTGTCAGTCAATTACAGGACCTGGATGTAGAATTCGCTGAGCAGACTGTTCCAGTTCTAAACTTTCAATTGAATACCCACATAACGAGGTGTTTTTAAGTTACCAACTCGAAGCACAATATGCCATGCGAAAATGGTGGCAAACGAGGACAATTTTTGCACAAAATGTGGCACGGACGAACATCAGCCGGGGAGTGAAAAACATTGACAGCGCACGAGTGATTTCCTATTGTTATTCCCGGCGGCTTGTGAGTATTTTTTCTGCCGTTGTGAAAACTAAACCTTCGGAGGAATACGACGGTAATAATAGCAGCTCGAAAGCGGGAAAAAGATACCGGGATTACTGTCCGGTGTTGGATTCTATCGGCGGATACCCCTCGTCGGATATGTATGGGAGTAGTCATCTGATTCTGATTAGAATGGAATTTTGTAAATGAGGAATGCAATGAAGCGCTGGATTGTTTGTATTGTTTGTTTGATCAATATAATTTTTCTTAACGAAAAACAGTTACCTGCCCAGCGGACTATTGATCTGACTCTGGATACGGCCATAGATATCGCGCTGGATAATAGTTACCAGGTCCGACAGCTGCAGCTCAACATCGAGAGAACGCGTAAAAATCTGGAGGCCGAACGTGCCGGACTGAAGTCACGAGTTTATCTGAACCTGCAATCACCGGACATTCAACAGATCGCCGACTACAAATGGGATTCGCAGCTTCAACGAGATATTCTCATTCGGCAGAACACGCGTATGTGGCAGGCGAACCTGGCAATTCGACAGCCCGTCATCCTGTTTGGTTATCCGACGGATGGATATCTCTCATTGAATAATCAGATGTATCGATACTACCAAAAAAATCCAAACTTAGGCATCCAGTCGGTGAATTATTATAACAGGTATTTTGTTAAATTCGAGCAGCCGCTGTTCCAACCTAATCGCCTCAAGAATGATCTCGAAGATGCCGAACTAGATCTGGAACGACGGGAATTGGATTATATCCAGGATCTGGTCCAAATTATCGATCGTATTGCCGATGATTACTATCAGCTTTATGATCTGGCCTATAAAAATATCATTTACTCACATCACATAGAGAACCTGGAACAGGCCTCGCAAATTGCCAATACGATTTCCCAGCGAGATACCTCCCGATCCATCGAAGCCATCCAGATCCAGGTGGAACTGGCCAATGCCCGGGAAAAACTGGCTCAGAACCAGAGCGACATACGACTGGAATCGGCCCGGATGAAACAACGTCTGCGATTAGACCAGGAAGATTCGCTGAGCATTACTCCGGAACCATCTATCAGCGAGATTGATGTGAATACCGACCAGGCGATCGAGTATGGGTATACACTCCGTCCCCGGATGCGGCTCCAGCGGATCTACCGGCGGATGAACGAAATTGATCTGGAAAATACGCGCGGTTGGAATTCCTTCCGGGTGAACCTGGAGATGACGTACGGCCTGGAAAAACAAGATGAGCAGTATACGAATCTCTGGGAGGACCAGGACAACAGTTACTCCGTTTCACTCAATGCGTATGTTCCAATCTGGGACTGGGGCCAGCGCAAAGCCCGCATCGAGGCGGCAAAAATCAACATCAGAAAAAGAGAACTGTATATTGAAGAAAATAAGACGGAAATCCAATCAGAAATTCAGAATGCGGTGACCAATTTGAAAGAGTATCAGTCCAGGGCATCCAATATGCGAGAAAATATGGATATGGCCCAGGAAATCACTTCCATCAGCACCAATCAGTATGAGTCCGGAGATATTTCCCTGCAGGATTTACTCCAGCAGATTAACCGGCAGCGGGAAACGGAACTGAACTTTCTCGACGCCTATCTGGGATACCGGAACTCCCTGTTGACTTTGATGCGGAATACCTATTATGATTACGAAAACAATTCCGCGCTTATCAACCGTTTCCGCGAACAGATGCAATAAGATACAAACACGGGAAGATCCTGCTGTAGTGCGATCGCCTTATCTCTCAGGTGGAGAAAGAAGACAGAGAATTCAATAGCTAGCAGATGGCCCGGAACACATGCCCAGGAGCGGATGAACACAGAGTGACTTTTGGCTGAAATTACGGAGTGCAGGCTCCCCCGGTGCAGCAAAGCGATCAGAGTGCTCACGGGGAGCCCCCGTACTTCGATGGCAGAACTCAAATCCCGGCAACGATGCTCTCTGATTGATCTCGATGGATAGGGGATTGCGTAACAGGTAAGTTCAAATCCAAGAGGACAGACTCATGAAATGGCAGGAGTGGATTACTCCGTATGTGGTTGGATCAGTGATGATGCTGACCCCGATACTGGCCGGCGGCCAGCAAATGCCGTATACGATTATCGAAGAGTTACAGAAGTATGCCGAACAATACAAATACGAGGATTTCCGGCATATTCAATATTTCGGAGTGATTGACGCCCGTCTTCGGACAACCGGTGAGATGGATGGAGAGAAAGCGACCCAGGAACTCGGCATGTCACGGGCCGAGTTGATCGATTATGCCAAGCTGCGATTTAAGAATAACTTCACCAAGATCCCGTTTCGTCAACTCCCCAAAGATACCGTGCTTGCCTTCATGAGAAACCGGGCCCCCGAGCGACAGGAGGTCGGGATCCTTATTCTGGATATTAAAATTGTGGCTCACAAAAAAATTGCCGCTCTGAATGTGACGCTGCAGGCTGGCAGCCTCAGTCAAATTAATATCTGGCAGAACACCGATGGAGATTATTACCTGCGCGAAGGGGCGGACGCGCAAACCAAATTGAAAAAACTCATCGACGCCCTGATGGTTCAGCTCGCCATTGACTTCTTCAAAGTACACCTGGGAATTCAATAATGCGCCTGGACGGAAAGCGCAATGAAAATAATATTTGGCCATATCCCGGGATAATTTTTCGCATAGTTTAATTGTATATGACAATGAAATTCACTCAGTGAAGAGCCCCCTGGTCGCGCTTCCGACGAGTCACCCCGACCGGGCGCGGAATGGCCCTGGTGACGATGGACAGAGCCGACTCAGCAACGGCGGTAATTTTATTATCACAAAGATGAATAATCTGGACGCTGCTTATTCATAACTGTACACCTGTGTCCTGAGGATTCGTAGTTTCTCCGGATCCGCGTAGTGATCCCAGGAATTCGGCGGCAACTGCACCCGATCTCCGCCGGCAGTTTCGTCGCCATTCAGACAGCGGCCCGGAACCCACTGTCCGTCGTCAAACCGGCCTTCCCATACCTCCAGAAGCCCTGCTTTAGATGCGCCGCCCGGCCTGGTTGAATAACCGACGCTAAAGTAGTTACCTGCGATGAGAAAGGTGTCCGGGGCCACTTCGATTATCAGGCCGAAGCCCGGTGTGGTCTCCGGAGACTGTGGCTGAAAATGAATATGTGCCGTGTAAGTACTGAATTCGATCTCCCTGTCAGTTTCTCCTTCCTGCTGCAGAATGCCGTACATCTTCCCGCTTCCCTGATATTGCAGCAGGATGGGGCGCAAATCCATGAGCAGCCGGTAGCTCTCGATGAGGGTATGATCCATATCAATGCTTTCGATGCCAAAGGGTGCAAAACACAGCGCATCCTGTTCAGCGAATGCCCAGAACGCATTCCGGGCAGCCTCTTCACCCCTGCGAGCTTCCGGAATCATCAATGGATTTCCCGCCCGCGTGTATCTGGCGGTGACTCCTTTAAAATCCTGCAGGTAAATGTCCGGAGCGAAAAAATCAATGACAGGAGCTCCGGCCCGCCAGACATCCAGCATCCTGGCCACCGGACCTCCACTGGGATAATCACCGGGTAGTTGGTTGTCGTTCTGAACCAGCCAGGCATTGACATACATGGGCAGTGGATATTCCTCTTTCCCCGCTGCCGTCACCCTGCCGATATATCGCGCATAATGCCA
>DATFLS010000451.1:0-4460 GCA_035267465.1 bacterium | reverse complement strand
GTCGGCTGGGACTCGCCGCTTTCAAGCGGGCAGACTATCGGGACGGGTGAGGGTCCGAAACTGGATGTGGTGGTGGATCCCATCGATGGCCGGCGCCTGCTGGCCCAGGGCCGGGCCGGAGCCATTGCGGTGGCCGGGGCGGCCCCGTACGGATCGATGTGGTCGGGCGCCCCGGCGGTGTATATGGAAAAAATTGTGGTGTCCCGGGAAGCCGCCCATGCCCTGGTGCCGGAATGCATGGACGCTCCGGCGGCCTGGACCCTGGCACTGGTGGCCAGAGAAAAAGAGAAACGGGTGGAGGATTTGACCGTGTTTGTGCTGGAACGGACCCGGCATGCCGAGCTGGTGGAAGAGATCCGGAAGGCCGGCGCCCGGGTGATGCTGCGCACAGACGGCGACATCGCCGGAGCCGTGATGGCCGCTTCCTCAGAGGGGCACGTGGATGTCCTGATGGGGATCGGCGGCGTTCCCCAGGGTGTCATCGCCGCCTGCGCCGTGAAGTCCATGGGCGGAGCCATGCTGGGACGCCTGAGACCCCAGAGAGACCGGGAGAAGGAAGAGATCGAACAGGCGGGGCTGGATACTCACGAAATTATGGATTGCGACCGGCTGGTCTCGGGGGACCAGATCTATTTTGCGATCACCGGAATTACGGACGGACCTATCCTTCACGGTGTGCATTACCACGGAAATAAAGCAGAAACCAACTCCCTGATCCTGCGCTGCGAAACCGGCACCCGGCGGACCATCTTTGCAGATCACTTGCTGGAATGATTGTACGCACTTCAGCAGCAAAGGAATCTTTAATCCGCATCTGCGAGCATCATCCGCCCGAAGCGGTGCATGTGAGCAAAAGCAGCCACGTGGGGACTGTCATCCTGAGTGGAGCCCCGTTGTTTGGGGCGGAGTTGAAGGATCGCCCAGGGATTTGCTCCTACCACTCTGGCACCCGCTCCTGGGAAGCCGGAGACTGCAGCCTTTGCAGTCTCCCTTGCGGTAGATGAGGAGGGTTTCCTTACAACAGCAGGTTCTACTAGGAGATCCTTCGGCTCCGTTGAACAACACTCCGCTCAGGATGACATCCCCCGTTTCACTGCTTGTGCACACACCCTCTTGGCGTGAGAGACCATATCTTCATCTGCCGGTGCAGGAGGCCCTGCCGGGTGCTCGATTGTCCAAACGACATTTATAAATGATCAATTGCCGTATTGCGCGCTTCAAATGCCACATATCACGCGTTAAATGCCACATATCACGCGTTAAATGCCACATATCACACGTCAAATGCCGCATTTTACACGTTAAATGTCGCATTTTACATGCGAAATATGGTATTTCACCTGAAAATTACTGCACTGGCCCTCTCTTTTTTATGCTGCTTTGAGTATGTACTCTGGTATGATCCGTTCTAAGCTGGGATCAGCTGAGGATAGAGTGATGCATGAACCGCCATCGACCAGACATGGGGTCGGGGAACCAGAGGCTCCCGGATTAATGACCAACAGAGGCTTCCGTAGAGCGCAATGCTTTGCAACCCAGAGTTTACCGTGTTACATTTAATATTATGGATACCATACAGTCTGCATCAGGTGAACGGGTTCGTTCCATCAGGGATATTCGAAAGCTGATCGCCTCTTATGATGCGCTGCTGCTGTATTTCAGCACTCCTGAGTGTCAGGTATGCAAGGCATTAAAACCGAAAGTGCAGCATTTGCTGCAGCACACATTTCCACATATACAATTTCGTTATGTCAATCTCGAACATGTTCCGGCTGCTGCCGCTGAATTCGGTGTGTTCACGGTTCCGGTGATTCTGGTGTATTTCCGTGGAAAAGAAGTGTTGCGGAAAGCCCGGTACCTGGGGCTGTATGAACTGGAATTTGCACTCAGCCGGCTCTCCGACCTCTATTTTGACTAATTATGCCAGACATCATTACTGTCACTCCCTATACGGCCATTGACCACGTGATTATTGTCGAAAACCTGCAGCCCGGGAGGGTAAATCAGGCGGATTCCGGCAGCCGGTATCCGGCCGGGAAGGGCGTGAACGTGGCACGCGCAGTCACATCGCTGGGAGAGCATGTGGCGGTTCTGGGCTTGGTCGGTGCCGAGAGCGCTGCCGTCTTCTCAAAACTCCGCTCCGAGTTGATGGAGGTGCGGCTCCGCAAAGTTCCGGGCGAAACCCGCACCAATATTTCCCTCTCGGACCGAAGCCAGGAGACCACCACTCACATCCGGACTCCCGGCTTTACAGTAACTCATGAGGATATGGAGCGCCTGACCGGGGATATCAGATCGCTGGCCAGCGGCGGCGATATCGTGGTGCTGGCTGGCAGCCTGCCGCCCGGTGCGGATGATGCGACCTATGGCAGGCTGACGGAGGCCTGTCATACCACCGGCGCACGGGTGATCCTGGATGCCAGCGGATCGGCGTTGCGCGAGGGGCTGCAGGCGAAGCCGTTCATGATTAAGCCGAACGTCTCCGAATTGAAGGAGCTGGTCGGTGCCGATATCACCGGGCCGGGAGAAATTGTGAACGCGGCCAGGGAGGTCACTCGATCGGGGATAAGCCTGGTGATTGTTTCGCGGGGCGCTGCAGGCGCTATTGCTGTGAGTGAAAAAGGGGAGATCTGGTCTGCGCGTGTCTCTGCGATGGATGACTCTCCGGTGAATAACGTGGGATGTGGGGATGCGTTGGTGGGAGGGGTGGCGGTGGGACTGGCGCAGAACCGGGTGCCTGCGGATCTGCTGCAGCTGGGAGTGGTCTGTGGTACGGCAAATCTGTTTACCCGGGTTCCGGGATTGTGTGATCCGGAGATGCTCGAGAAGTTTCGATCCCTGGTGAGTTTGGAGCAGTTGGCGGTAGGCAGTAAGCAGTAGACAGTGGGCAACGAATTCGGTCAAATCTGTGAATCCTGTCTGATCTGGATAGACGGGGAAGAATAGGATAAAAACAACACGCAATAGATCATCAGTTGATATGTTCATTCTGGCTACACAGGATATCCCATGGAATTCGGACTGAGTGTTATCATTCCTGCCTACAATGAGGAACAGGCCATCCGGGCGGGGAAACTGGACCTGGTGAGTGACTGGCTTGCACGTCAGCAGTACGAAACGGAGCTGCTGGTGGTGGACGACGGGAGCGGAGATGAGACCACCGCGCTTGCGCGGGGCATAGTCGACAGGGTCATCAGGATTCAGCACAAGGGTAAGGCGGCTGCGATTATCACTGGTATTCAGGCCGCCGGAATGAATCGGATCATGTTCACGGATATGGATCAGGCGACTCCTGTCACCGAGGTGAATAAACTGATGCAGGCGATGAACAAGGGAGCGGATGTTGCGATCGGCAGCCGGGGACTGGTGCGCCAGGGAGCACCGCCGGGCCGGTATGTGTTGAGCTTGGGACATACCGTCCTCCACCGGCTGCTCCTGGGATTGCGAATTGAGGACACCCAGTGCGGCTTTAAAGCCTTCACCCGCACAGCCGCGCTTTCGGTTCTGGACCATCTGGTGGCCTATGATTTTCATGCCATCGGGACCATCGATTTTCCCAGTGTGAGCAGCGGTTTCGACACCGAGTTCCTGTTCGTGGCCCAGCGAATGGGATATCGCATCAGGGAGGTGCCGGTGATCTGGAATTACCAGGAGACCCGGCGGGTGGATCTCACCAGAGATGCCTTCCGGGGTGTACTGGATCTTCTGAAAATGATGAAAGCCCGGGTGAAGCATCAATATCCCTCCCACAAAAATCGCAATGAAGAAAAAATCTCCTGACTTTATTATATTAAGGGTCAAAGAGTTTAGATGGGTTAGCGAGGAGGCGGCCCACTGAGTGATTGGATGAAATAGTGAATTATTCTGGAGATATAAATGTATAAAGGTCAATACAATTTACCGTCTGTGAGTTTGATGATAGCCCTGGCGTTGTTGTTGACGGCCTGCACCTGGGGCAGGCGCGCACAGCAGATCCCGATGGAAGATGCAGTTGTGAACCGGACCATTGAGATCTCTGTGATGAGCTTCAATATCCGATACGGGACGGCGAACGACGGGCCCAATCGTTGGGAGAACCGGAAAGATCGTGTGGCTGCTGTGTTTCACAAGTACCGCCCGGATGTGGTTGGAGTGCAGGAGGCGCTCCATTTCCAGATCGAGGAACTGCTGGATGGGTTATCTGCCTATCGAAAAATCGGCGTCGGCAGGGATGACGGGGAAACGGAAGGGGAATATTCGGCAATCTTCTATGATACCACCCGGTTTGCAGCGGAGGAACACGATACCTTCTGGTTTTCCGAGACACCCCGGGTGCCCGGTTCCACCGATTGGGGAAATGAGATCACCCGCATCTGCACCTGGGGCCGATTCAGGGAGAAGGCCACCGGCACGAGCTTTTATGTGTATAACCTGCACCTGGATCATCAATCCCAGTACTCCCGGGAACGAAGCGCGGGATT
>DATFLS010000450.1:0-4215 GCA_035267465.1 bacterium | reverse complement strand
TAGATAAAGCGACTCTCGCGAGTCCCGGAGGGACCTCATTAGGAGAATCCCTCGGACCTGATGGACTCATTTCCTGAAGTCCATAGAGAAAAATTTCTGCCAATTGACGGGATTTATCGTACCAAATAATTTCAAAAAGTACGATAGCCATACAATCGCCGGCAATTGATTTCAGTGAGTGGTATCTGGTTTCTCCGAAATTACTGCATATTGGCGGGACGGTACATGTTGGTGACCCGCCCTGTGGAGAGCAGTTTGCCGGTCTCCAGGTGGGTGATCTCAAACCGGTGGTGAATGAGCGTATTGCTGCGGCGAATGACCACCGCCTCGACCTCCACGGTTCCCTCCCTGGCCGGCCGGAGATGCGAACCATTGATTTCGGTGCCGACCGGTATGCGCTCGCCCAGATTCACACCCCAACAGGCATGGAGGCTGGCTGCCGATTCCGCCAGCAGCATACTGACGCCGCCGTGGAGCATGCCATACGGCTGACGGGCATGATCACCGATCTCCATCCGCATGACTATCCCATCGGTATTGATATCCTGTAATCGCACGTCGTGGGTTGCAAGCGCAGTCCCCGCACGGATTTCTTCGAAGTGGTTTGTCCAGAGCTGCTTGCTGTGATGATCAGTGGCGAACACTTTCAATTTTTCCCGCATAGTCACTCCCATGCCAAATGTGATTATGAGTCGGAAAAAAGTAACAAGTTGCCGTGAAAATGTCTGCTAAAGAATAATTGCAGCCGAAGATCCCACATCCAGAATGAGATGTTGTGGAGAATGGTTCCTCCGATACCGGGATATCCGACCTGACAGAAATCCTTTCACTCGGATACAGTTCGCTTTCCATGGGTATTTATTATTGAGTAACTAGCCCGGGAAGTTTAGATTGATGGCAAATACGCGAGTTTTAGGGCTGCTATGGATATTGTCTATACCAGGGAAGCGATTGAATACAAGGGAAACGAAATTCCGGAAGGCAAATACCGGCTGGAGGGCATTCATCAGGTCGGGAGGAAGGTCGATCCCGATGTGGAGGGTCTCTCGAAAATTCAATTAGTTCATACGGAAGAACACATTCGCCAGGTGCAGAAAGCCGGTGAGCGGAGTGGGTTTCTGGCGGAGGTGCACACAGACGGTGAGACCTTTCAGGCGGCTGTCCGATCCACAGGGCTTGCTTGGTATGCTGCCCGGCGCGGACATTTTGCCTGCACCCGTCCACCGGGGCATCATGCCACCAGTGCCATATCCAAGGGATTTTGCTTTTTTAATAACATGGCGATCGTGACCCAGGCTTTGTTGAATGAAGGACACAAGGTCTGTATTCTTGATATAGACGGACACCAGGGCGACGGAACCGAGCAGATTTTTTACGACTCGGACGAGGTGTTGTTTTTCTCGGTACACCAGGAGTTAGTCTACCCATTTTACGGCCAGGGCTACCATACGGGCAATGATTACGATCGAACAGTAGATCGTCACGGGAAGAATGCCGGTGAAGGGTTCACCTACAATATCCCGGTGCCTGCTAAAAGCGGTGACGACGTCCTGCTTGGTTTCCTGGAGCACTCTGTGTCCCACATCCGTGAGTTTAGTCCTGATTACATCGGCATCTCCGCAGGATTCGACGGTTATCAGAAGGATGCGCTCCTGAATCTGAATTATTCCCAGCAGGGATATTACGAGTTCGGCCAAGCGGTGGAGGATCTGGGAGCTGAAACTTTTGCGGTCCTGGAGGGCGGTTACCACCGGGATGTGATCGAGTGCATTCATGCGTTAGTGAACGGCTTGAACAACAAAGAATATCCCTCGGATCAGGAGCGCACATCTTCCAGCGAGGAGACCCTGTCGCGGTTCGGCGATTACCTGAAACGCGCTGATTCGTTCTGAAACTCCCTGCCTTTATTTATATTCCCTGTTGAATTTCGATTTGCCTGCGGCTTTGTGTTCTGAGTACACCGTGACCGGTAAGCATCACTCCCGATAAACCGGTTCGCCTCCCGCACGAGTATACCACATCAGATACACCGTCAGGCTGAGAATATTGAGAACAGATGCTGTCGTTGCGCTTCCAATCGGTTATCAGGTCTCTTTGATACTGTGATGTATTCCTGCAGAGAATTCCATCTCAATACTCGACAAGTGTCCCAAGATGAACGGACGAAATGATGATTCTGTCTGAAATACTCAATAAAAGTTTACAAATAATATTTTAATCGTTTGCATAGTGGATACACGTTTTTATATTTAGTACTTATTTGTTGTATTGAATAATTCATAGAAATGGAATGATACAATTGTTCAATTTTATAAAATGATAAAAAACAGGGAAGGAGGGAGTTATGGCAAGTATCGGTACAGAGAGCATCCGGACTGGCTCTCAGATATGGGCAGTGTTCGTGGGTAAACGCGGTGCGGTATGTGTGGCCGGATGTTTGGGTTCTGGCCATCGGTTCAATGTCACAGCAGATTGATGATCAGGTTGAGATAAACCCACGGTGAAATATAGATCATGGAAATGAAACGGAGAAAAGGAAGGATAACAAATGGGAGCAGCGCATCAGTCGTTACGTATTTATACAGCATTGAGGACAAGTTTAACCGGCAAATCGAATGGTGTCTTGCCCTGGGTGACAAAGATTAAGTCCCTGCTGATGTTCGTAATCGCGGTGAGTGTAACACCTCTGTACGGGCAGCTCGACATAGGTTCGGACGTGGTCAGCCGCTATATCTGGCGGGGCACCGATTACGGTAACTCTGCCAGTATACAACCATACATTTCGTACACAATCGGCGGATTTGAAGCGGGAGCCTGGTCTTCCTGGGCAATCACTTCACCGGGACCAAATGAGAACGATTTGTACCTTTCCTGGTCCGGTGATCTGGTGGGA
Source organism: bacterium (assembly GCA_035267465.1). GTDB lineage: Bacteria > Fidelibacterota > JAANXI01 > JAANXI01 > JAANXI01 > DATFLS01. The sequence continues at coordinate 1,322 of DATFLS010000450.1, read as the reverse complement.
GTCACGTTGACGGACTATTACTTTCCGGTGGCGGCGGGCGCGCCCGGATCGGATTTTTTCGATTATGATGCCGAGAATGGGAGCCATACCCTGGAAGTCACCGGATCCTTGGGAACCGGACCATTCACGGCAATGGCCGCGGTGAATTTTCTGGGTGATCCGGACAATTCCGTGTATCTGGAGGGCAGTTACCAGGTTCTCTCGGAGGAAAACCTCAGCGCGGATGTCACAGTTGGGGCAGGTAATGCTGTCTATGTGTCTTCTCCGGAGAAGGGATTGAATGTGGTCAATATGGCGCTGAATGTTGTGAAGGGATCCTATCTGGCTTCCTACGTTCTCAATCCCGAAGCCCGGATCTCCTGGCTGGTCTTCGGGATACGTTTTTAGCGAACCCGGATTCGCCTATGCATAGAAGGAAAGCGCAGAGGAAAAATGAAAAAGGGTGATTACTTGAGAGCATACACGCAGAGGAGGTTTGAATTGAGAAACCCACTGAAAATATTATCGGGTATAGTGTTGATAACAGTTTGTGTAGCGATTACAGCCGGTTCGCTTTCAGCACAGGAAGCAACCTCGGCAGCGGAAGTGCAGGTGCACACAGATTACGTCTGGACCATGGTGGCCGCGTTCCTGGTGTTTTTCATGCAGGCGGGATTCGCCATGGTGGAAGCGGGATTTACCCGGGCGAAGAACACCGTGAATATTATCATGAAGAACTTAATGGATATGTCCGTCGGGGCCATCATGTACTGGGCGATCGGATTCGCGTTGATGTTCGGTGTCTCCACAGCCGGGTTAGTTGGCAGGACCGGCTTCTTTTTGAGCGATTACGCTGGTTCGGGGGACTCCTGGATACTGGCATTCTGGATGTTCCAGGTGGTATTCGCCGCGACGGCTGCCACCATTGTTTCGGGGGCCATGGCTGAACGGACCAAATTCATCGGGTATCTGGTGTACTCTGCCGGTATTTCGGGAATCATCTATCCGATCTTCGGTTCCTGGGCCTGGGGCGGATTACTGAACGGCAGCGGTTGGCTCGAGTCGCTGGGTTTTATTGACTTTGCCGGATCGACCGTTGTGCATTCCGTGGGCGGATGGGCGGCACTGGCAGGCGCCATTGTGATCGGGCCCAGGCTGGGGAAATACGTGAAGGGTCGAGTGCGTCCTATCCCGGGGCACAATATCGGCCTGGGGGCGCTTGGGGTCTTTATTCTCTGGTTTGGCTGGTATGGTTTTAATGCCGGGAGCACAACTGCTGCTTCCAAAGATATTGCTCTCATCGCAGCAAACACTACGCTGGCGGCTGCGGCGGGTGGGGTCGG
>DATFLS010000449.1:0-4148 GCA_035267465.1 bacterium | reverse complement strand
GATGCCCTTCAAGAACAGTTTACCGGGGAACAGATTTCCGAAACCAGTCTCGCCGGTTACTCGGCAGTGAAACTCTGCGAATTGACTCACGAAAATGCGGAGGCACTGCGATCGGTCTTTGACTTCACCAATCCTGTTCTGGTGGGAGTGCAGAATTCCTATGGACTCGGCGATCGGCTGGGGCTGGCGAATCCGGGGCATCTCAGGGCGATTCAGGAGCTGCCGTTGAAGCCGGTCCTGGCGCAGCAGTCTATTCGGGAGTTAGAGCGCACCCATCGCACCCCGGATGAGGTGATGGACACCGCCTCATGGGCCGTTTTCCAGGAAGGCTATACAGCCGGGTTTGGCGCAGATGCCGATCATCTGAAAACCACCGAGGATATCGATTACACTATCAAGGCCGGATTTACCATGTTCACCTTTGATCCGGGGGACTATGTGGTAAATGAAGCCGACTCGCTGCCGGCCGGGGAATTAGAAGCACGAGCGAAAGATAATCCCTGGGATGAATTGGACGACACGCTGGATGAGTGCTTGCAGCGGTATGCGGAGAAGCGGGTGGAAATTTCGCCGGACTTCGCTATTGAACCGACCAGAGGGGATGTGCTCCGCGGAATTATCAAGTACGGAGCGGTGATTGCTCACGCGGTCCGTCTCTATCAATATTTGTCGGACACTTATCCCGATCATCCCAGAGAAGTGGAACTGTCGGTGGATGAGACCGAATCGGTCACCCAGCCATTTGAGCATTATTTGGTTGCCAATGAATTGAAACGTCGCGGCGTGGAACTGGTGAGCCTCGCCCCAAGATTTGTCGGTGATTTTGAAAAGGGGATTGATTATAAGGGGGATTTGAATCTGTTTAAACAGGAGTATATTAAACATCTCAAGATTGCTGAGAAATTGGGACCCTATAAAATCAGTATCCATTCGGGAAGTGATAAGTTTAGTGTTTACAATGTCATCGGATCGTTGGACAGAGGCTTTGTGCATGTGAAAACGGCCGGTACAAGCTATCTGGAAGCGCTGCGTACCATCGCAACCGTCAATCCGCAGCTCTTCCGGGAAATCCTCGATTATTCACGGGAATTGTATCCCACTGAAAAGCGCACGTATCATGTGTCAGCCGATCTCGATCAGGTGCCCTCGGGAGATGAAATCTCTGATGAGGATCTGGTGGTGTTATTTGAATCGCCTCAGGTGCACGCACGGCAGGTGCTGCATGTCACTTTTGGCCGGGTGCTGACCGATAAAGACGATCAGGGAAATTATCGCTTCCGGGATGATATTCTGCGCACCTTACGTGAACATGAAGAGACCCATTACAGATACTTGCAGAATCATTTCCAGCGTCATTTTGACCCGTTTTTATGATGCGGAATGATGAATCGGGTACGATGCGCGAACATCTCGAAAATGTACAGGAGTATTGATCCCGGCAAATACATGACATTGTGACGAGTTTTACATACCTCCATTGGAAGTGAGAAATATCGAATATTTGCAGCGGAGAGAAAGGGATGAAGTATGACATATGTTGAGGAGTTATTCAGTTTGCAGGATAAGGTTGCCGTTGTCATCGGCGGGAGTGGTGTGCTTGGGGGACAGATGGCGGTCGCCCTTGGCCGGGCGGGCGCCCGGGTTGCTATTATTTATCACAGCAACAAAGAGGGCGCTCTGGAGCACCAGAAGTTGATTGAAGACCATAACGGTGAAGCCCTGATCTGTCAGGCCAATGCCTCGGAGAAGTCCGATGTGGAACGTGCGAGGGATGCGATAATCGATCAATGGGGCAGGGTCGATATTTTGGTCAATGCGCCGGGGATTAATTCCACCACTCCGGTACTGGAAATCGATGAGAGCGAGTGGCATAAGATCCTGGATGTGAATTTACAGGGGATCTTTCTGGCCTGTCAGGTGTTCGGGGCGCTGATGATCGACCAGGGAGACGGCGGAAGCATCATTAATATCTCATCCGCTTCTTCGGAACGTCCCCTCTCGAAGGTGTTCACCTATTCCATTTCCAAGGCCGGCGTGAATAACCTCACTCGTTTCCTGGCAAGAGAATGGGCCCCACAAAATATCCGTGTGAATGCCCTCGCTCCCGGATTTTTCCCGGCGGAGCAGAACCGGAAGATTCTCACCGAAGAGCGACGGGATGCTATTTTCGGGCATACACCCATGAACCGATATGGGGAGCCCGAAGAGCTGGACGGGGCGATTATCTACCTGGCTTCTGCCAATGCCGCCTCCTTTGTAACCGGGGAAGTGCTCTTTGTGGATGGCGGTTATATGGCCATGACAATCTGACGAACAGACTGGTTCGTCCGTTATTGTACTGCCGGGTGAATGATATGGCGGCCGCATTTGGTTAAACCAACCGGCACTCTGTTTCATCCGGGGATTGTCGTCACCATCCATAGATAGCCGGAATCCTTTGGCCCGGTAAGTTGCGCCTGCAAACCCCGCGTGGGGACGTTGAAAATTTCTTCTTGTCTCTCCCGCCGGCATCATGATATATTTGACTGCAGGTTTAGTAGCGTAAATTCCAAACCCGTACCTGGAGAATCCTCTCAAAATCCATCTATGGGATAGAGTGTATAAAATAGATGTGCTACCGATAATAATTTGGAAATTGTGGAAGTAGAAACACTGAGCTAATTGCCGTATTCATCCACAAATTTATTTTAAAAGGGAACAAATTATCATTTTTTGTGTCAATAAGTTGTAAAGACAGATTTAATGATTGGGCAGGTATGAGCACAACTTCTGTAAAGAGCTTACGTAAATTGACGATAGAATAGGTAGAAGAGTGATGGCCGATCCGGGCAGGGTTTCGAAGCAGCCACACACGGCTGAGGCAGCAATTAAGAATCCATTATTGCAGGTCGAACACGTGAGAAAAGTATACCGAAGTGGAGATTCGCAATTGGAGGTATTATCGGATGTCAGTTTCGAAATTCAAGCCGGAATTGTCGCCGCGCTTATGGGCCCGAGTGGTGTCGGCAAAACCACGTTGCTGAATCTCATCGGGGCACTGGATAAGCCGGATGCCGGGAATATTACCTTGCAGGGAAAGCGATTATCAGATTTGAAGTCGGATCAGTTGGCTGCCGTGCGGAATTCATTGGTTGGATTTGTATTTCAATTCCATCATCTGCTGCCCGAGTTCACGGCGGTGGAGAATGTGCAGATGCCGGGATTGATCCAGCAGAGTCTCGATGCAGAACGAGAGGAGTATGCCAGGCAGTTACTCAGTCGGTTCGGTTTGGGTGAACGCATGGCCCATTACCCCCATGAGTTATCCGGCGGCGAGAAACAGCGGGTTGCGCTGGCTCGCGCATTAATGAATCGGCCGGCGCTGGTCTTGGCAGATGAACCAACAGGGAACCTGGACAGAAAAACAGGAGGGCAACTCATTGAAACCATACTCGATTTTTCTCAGGAACATCAGCAGACTTTTATCATTGCAACACATGATGAAGTGATAGCGGGGCAGGCGGATCGGGTTCTCCTGTTGGACGGCGGGAAGGTAGGAGATAGCAGTGTGATGAAGCCTTCGGAATCAGAATTCGGAAGTTAGCGTTGATTGTAGGAGATCCCGTTTTTATATTGACTAAAGAGTCTGTGAAGGATCGTAAACCACATGAAAAACAATTTCTCAAAACAAGTACAACTGATTATTCAGCATGCGAAGGAAGAGGCGATACGATTAGGACACAACTACATTGGCTCGGAACATTTGCTCCTGGGAATGATGCAGGAGGAAGATAGTCTGGCAATTGGGTTGCTCGAGAACGCAGGAGTTGAACTGGAGGAGCTTCGTCGGGCGATACAGGACGCAGTGCAATCCTCGACAAGCACAATAACACTGGGCCATTTACCACTAACCAAACGAGCCGAACGGATACTGAAAAATACGTATGTCGAGGCACAAAATTTTAATTCTGATATTATCGGCAGTGAACATTTGCTACTTTCCATCGTCAAAGAGACAGATGGTGTTGCTGCAGAAGTATTGATGGATTTTGGTGTAACTTACGAAACCATAAAAAATGAGTTGAAGGATATGATGGAAGGAAAACAGTATACAAGTGGCAGCAGCTCAAAGAAGAAGAAATCGAAAACTCCGGCACTTGATCATTTTG
>DATFLS010000448.1:0-3157 GCA_035267465.1 bacterium | reverse complement strand
TGAACTGTCCGGCGAGAATGGATTCTCTGGCCCGGCGGGTCAGCTTCAAAAAGAAGTGCAGATTGTGCAGGGTTGCCAGCCGGTGCCCCAGGATCTCATTCATATTTAACAGATGCCGGATATAGGCCCGGGAAAACCGGCGGCAGGTATAGCAATCGCACTGTTCGTCAATGGGAGTCTGATCATCGGCATAGGCGGCATTCCGGATCGGGCGTTTGCCGTGCCAGGTATACACTAACCCGTTCCGGGCGTTCCGGGTGGGAATCACACAGTCAAACATATCCACGCCGGCCGCGATACTTTCGACAATATCCACCGGTTTGCCGACGCCCATCAGATACCGGGGCTGGTCTTCAGGGAGTAACGAGGCGGCCAATTCTGTCGTCCGCCGGAGATCCTTTTTCGGTTCTCCGACCGCCACGCCGCCGATGGCGTACCCATCGAACTCCAGCCGGGAGAGATACTCCGCACTCACATGCCGCAAATCCTCGTAGATTCCGCCCTGCACAATACCGAATACATACTGATCGTAGCCGTACAGAGGCTCGTTTTTTTGCGCATACTCCAGAGAGAGTTCTGCCCAGCGATGGGTTCGGCGCATCGCTTCGGCGGCGTATTGCTTCTCTGCCGGATAGGGCGCGCACTCATCGAACGCCATCATAATATCGCTCCCCAGGATGCGCTGAATTCGCATGGAATGCGCCGGGCTGAACTGGTGACGCGACCCGTCAAGATGGGATTGAAAGACCACGCCGTCTTCGGTGATTTCGTTGAGATCCGCCAGGCTGAAGACCTGAAAGCCCCCGCTGTCGGTGAGGAGTGATTGATCCCAGCCCATGAAGCGATGCAGCCCCCCGGCGCTCTCGATAATGTCCAGCCCGGGACGAAGATACAGATGATAGGTATTCCCCAGGATGATCTGCGCTCCGCACTGCCGCACTTCGTCCGGCGTCACCGCTTTCACCGCACCGTGGGTGCCGACCGGCATGAAAACGGGAGTTTCCACCTTGCCGTGGCTGGTTACAAACTCGCCGGCTCTGGCGTGGGAATCCGGGTCCGAGGCAAGCACGTCAAAGGGTATCATACCGAATCTGCGAACGGGTGAATCACTGTTGCTGTGCTGATTTCCGTGTATCGCTTATCTGCTGGTGAATAACGTTTCGGATATCTGATCCGGGTGTCCCACCACTCCGAAGTGAAAGTTGTGGGCATACCGCCCGATGGCTTCCCGGATATCCTGGGGAGTCAGTTCTCGCAGCCGGTCGATGTAGGCGGCCGCCTGCCGCCAGTCCCCGCCCACAATCTCAAACATCACCAGCTGATCCATCTGGGCCGCCGCCGTTTCCTGATTCATCAGATCCCGGGTGATCGCCTGGGAGATCTCGTCGGAGAGTTCTTTTTGCGTGAGCGGCTCGTCGGCCATCTGCTCGATGGTCCTGAACATCACCCTGAGGGTGGTATCCGGCTGGGTCGTGGAGACGTAGATAATCCCGTAATTGTCCTCCCGTCTGGAACTGCCGGCAGCCGGAGCATACGATAAATTCCGCTTGGTGCGGATCTCCTCGAAGAGTTTATTATCCAGAATCCGGAAAGCGGACGCGAAGGCGGGATAATCCGCCGACCCCGGCGTCGGGGCGGGACAAAGCCCGCGGATATAATTGGTCGGAATGTTCCGTTCGGCAACGGTGACATCCGGGGGGCCCGCATCATATCCCTTGTCATCTCCGGTGTCCGGCCGGCTCGTTCCGGCGGGCAAACCCGCTGCCAGACTGCGAACCTGCTCCTGCACGTCATCTCTGGTAAGATCTCCGACGATAACCATTAGGGCCCGGGCCTTCGTAATTTGCGTATCGTGATACTCCAGAAGAGCGTCGCGACTGACGTTGCTTACGAAGCTCTCCGTTCCGAATAAACTGACCGCGTATGGATGCGCCTGATAATACAAATTATTCGACAACAGTTGAACATAACTATCCGGCTCATCCTGCTCGGATCGAATCGATGACAGGAGCTGTTCCCGCACCAGTTCAATTTCTTTCTCCTGAAAACTGGGATGGAGGAGCACATCGCTGAAGATATCCCAGGAATCTGTGAAGGACCGCCGTAAACAGGTCATCGTTAATCCATTGTAATCGTACTGGGCTTCGATATTCAGATTTGTGCCCATCGATTCGAGGCTCGCGTTCAGTTCATCTTTGGAAAGCGATTCGGTCCCATGGGTGGCGGTTTCGAACAGGAAACGCTCGATACCCGCCTGATCCCCGGGGACATATCGGGTGCCGCCTTTCTGATAAAACCCGGCTGCCACCACCGGATTCCCGGGGATGGTTCGCAGAATCACCTGCAGACTATCTATGGTAAATGCAGTGGTGCTCTTCTCTTCCGATGATTGATTCCGGGCGCAGCCGGCAATGAATAACACCACGCTGAGAATAACGACGGAAAATTTCTTCATCGGACCAGACTCCCTTCTGCCAGTTGCAGTTTCTTCTGTATCTCCGGATTGACCAGAACCGCCATCACGAATGGCTTGTCCTGGATGTATGTCTCGACGTAATTCACAATATCTTCACGAGTGACGGCCCGCAAATTTTCGAAGTAATCCCTGTAGTAATCCAGTCCGGTGATGCCCCACCAGAAGGACACGGTGTGGACATACTCACTGGCTTTCTCCTGGTTATAGATGGCATCGACCTCCAGCAGGGTCTTGGCGGTCTCCAGCTGCTGATCGGTGAAATAACCGGGATCGGTGAATTTATCCACCTCTTTTAGGAATGTCTGCTTCGCCTTCAGCACATTGCCCGGCGTAGAAACAATGGTTGCCGTTATCGGGCCGGTATGCTGCAAAGTATAATAGCTCAAACTGGCCTGGAGCGCAATTCCGGAATCCACCATGTTCTTCTGGAACTGAGACGTTTTCTGTCCCAGGATGAACGAGAACACATCCGCGGCGAAGGTCGCTTTGGTATCCTCCCGCGCTTTGGGTCCGTGCCAGCCAGCCATGATCATGGATACGTTGACCGGCTGGGTGACGACGGTATCGGTGGAACTCTGCAGCGGCGGATGCTCGGGCACCGGATATTGATCGAAGGGAGCCGGAGCGCGTTCCCAGTCTCCGTAGAGTTCTCCTGCCATGGAGAAAACATCCTGCGCCCGG
>DATFLS010000447.1:0-3678 GCA_035267465.1 bacterium | reverse complement strand
GAGAACGTGTGGTTTCATCCATATAGGAAACCAGTTGTCCCGTGGGGAGTTGCAGTGTCAAATCAACTATTGAGAGCATCGGACATCATTTTGTCCTGACCAAGTAGAAGGAAAACGTCTATGAGCAAAGACGCACAATTCACCATATATCCCCTCACTGCAGATCGCTGGGATGATTTTGAGCGATTGTTCGGCGAAAATGGTGCCTGTGGCGGCTGCTGGTGCATGTGGTGGCGGCAGACAGGATCCCAGTTCGAACACATGAAATATGAGCAAAACAAACAGGCGATGCACTCGTTGGTCGAGAGCAATAGGAGACCGGGCTTGATTGCCTATATGAACGGTGATCCGGTTGGGTGGTGCGCTGTGGAACCCAGGGAGAATTATCCCAGGCTGAGTCGATCCCGGACCCTCAAAAAGGTGGATGATGTGCCGGTGTGGTCCGTTGTGTGCTTTTATATCCACAAGGCCTGGCGCAAGCAGGGGCTGATGACCCGGCTGCTCCGGCAAGCTATCGGATATGTCCATGAGCAGGGCGGGCAGGTAGTTGAGGGTTACCCCATTATACCAAAGAAGGATTCCGTCCCCGGCATGTATGCCTTCACCGGATTAGTTTCCGCGTTCCGGGAGCTCGGATTCGTGGAAGTGGCACGACGCTCGGAATACCGGCCGATTATGCGATATACGATTTCTTAAGATAGAGCGACCAGGCTTTATTCTGTATCGCATGAGTTCGTGGATACGTATCAGGAGAATGAGCCGATGCGCTATCGGGGCTCTTTCGGGAGAGAGGACAACCTGTGTCGCCATCTCACCGGGAGCTGGTATCTGATAGTACTCGGGTGCTTTCTCCTGGCCGGCTGTACGGATAATTTTATTACCAGAGATGAACGGGGGCTGGACGCCGAGACTCGATCCCTTGAGTGGCAGATTCACCAGCTGGTGAACGAATACCGGCAGCGGAATAACCTCAGACCATTGAACCGGAACGCATTGATAGATTACTTCGCCCGACGGCACAGCCGGGAAATGGCGGCAGGAAGCGTGCCGGTGGGGCATGAAGGCTTCGAAGATCGGGTGAAAGTCATCAGCTGGATGTATCATAAGAGACAAGCGGCGGAAAATGTTTCCTATATGAGCGGTCACCGGAACTACGCTCACGCTTTTGTGGATGGCTGGCTGCGGAGTCCGCATCATCTGGCAAACATGAGCGGGACGTATTACTATACAGGCATTGGGGTGAAGCGGGGTCGCGATGGCGGGTATTATGCCACCCAGATATTCTGGCGATGAGCCGGAGCAGCCGGGTTCCCGGTGGAAACCGAGAGGAGTGCGAGGCATGACCACTGTATTTGTTGTCTCAGATGCAACCGGAGCCACAGCCGAGCGGACGTTGAAGGCCGCGTTGACCCAGTTTGATAAGAACACGGTGAATATTGAAATTCGCTCCTATATTCGCACAGAAGATCAGGTGCGGACCGTGATTGAGGAAGCCGTCGACATTCACGGATTCGTCATCCATACTCTGGTGTCCGACGAACTGCGCGCCGTTATCACCCAGGAAGGCCGGATGAACGATGTGGAAACCATCGACTTGATGGGCCCACTGCTGGACCGCCTGTCCCGGCAATTTGCTATCTCGCCTTCCGAAAAACCGGGACTGTTTCATCAACTCAACGAAGACTACTTCCGGCGCATCGAAACCATGGAATTCGCCATGCGGCATGATGACGGTTTGCATTCGGATGAACTCGAGCAGGCTGAGATTGTCCTGGTGGGAGTGTCCCGAACCTTCAAGACCCCGATTACCATGTATCTGGCGTTCAAGGGCTGGCTGGCAGCGAATGTACCGATTATTCTGAGTGTGGAACCGCCCGAGATCCTGTTTCAATTACCACCGGAACGAGTGTTCGGTCTCACCATGGACACCCGGCGGTTATCGGCGCTGCGTACTGCCCGGGAGGGCCAGTTCGGATCCATTTCAACCGATTACGCTGATCTGGATTACGTGCGAAAGGAAGTGACCTACGCCCTGAAGATCTTTGAGCGACCGCCCCAGTGGCCTGTCATCAATGTGACGGCGAAACCGATCGAGGAGATTGCCTCCGAAATACTTGCCCTGTCGCGGGACGTGAAAAGCAGCCATTCCGGTTCCATTTTCTAGCCTGCCCAGACCAGATCTCAGGATTAAAATTATGGCTGTAACCTGAACCACGATTGTCTGCGGAATACCACAGATTACCTATAACCGAAACAATGGTTAAATCTGCTGAACACAAATACGTACTCCATTTTCTTTCATGGGATTTCCATTCATGCACCAGTACCTTCCGAATCATGTCGATGCGAGTACTTGATACATTCAGCATACATTCATGATACTTTCGTGAAATTTTCATTTTATATTTTCCCCGGAATAACAAATAAATACCAGATGGTTTACGCAATAAGAAGGGAGATTACTTAGTGCAGCAATTAACATCTTCGGATATCACTCCGGAATCAGTATATCTCAATCGCCGGAAATTTATGAAAACGGCCGGGTTTGGAGCGCTGGCAGGATTGATAAATCCCCTAACACTCTTTTCTCAGACAGAGACCGGTATTATTGGTGAGCAGCTGCGGGATGAGCTGACCCGGTTCCAGGCGATTACACACTATAATAATTTTTACGAATTCACAACGGATAAAGAAGGAGTGGCGGACCTGGCAAAGGATTTTACCACCAGTCCCTGGGAGCTGGAAGTCACCGGGGAAGTACACGATCCCCGTACATTCGATATCGAGGAATTGAAAAAGCGGTATGGTCAGGAGGAGCGAATTTATCGGCTCCGCTGTGTGGAGGGCTGGTCCATGGTCATCCCATGGATGGGCTTTCCGCTTCCTGTGCTGTTAAAAGCGGTCGAGCCTACCTCCCGGGCCAAATTTGTGCGATTTGTGTCGGTGAACCGACCATCGGAAATGCCGGGCCAAAAAGGGGGCTGGTATCAGTGGCCGTATGTGGAAGGTCTGCGAATTGATGAGGCCATGCACGATCTCACGTTCCTGGTTACAGGATTGTACGGGAAGGATCTTCCTCACCAGAACGGCGCTCCCATTCGGCTTGCGGTACCCTGGAAGTACGGATTCAAGAGTATTAAATCGCTGGTGAAAATTGAGTTAGTCTCCGAGATGCCCCGAACATTCTGGACGCAGGCCGCTCCGAAAGAATATGGATTCTATGCGAATGTGAACCCGAACGTTCCGCATCCACGCTGGTCTCAATCCAGTGAACGACGCATCGGCGAGTTCCGGCGAAGGAAAACGCTGATGTTCAACGGTTACGCGGAGGAAGTCGGGCATTTGTACAGCGATATGGATCTGAGGAGGAACTATTGAAGCGACTAATCAGATACGGGACGCACGTCGGCAGTCTGATCCCACTGGGATGGTTAGTCTATGATTTTGTAATGCAGAATCTCTCGTTCAATCCTATCCAGGATCTCACCCTGCGTACCGGGAAACCGGCGCTGATTCTGCTGGTCCTCAGTCTGGCAATTACACCCGTAAAGATTCTCACTGGCCAATCCCTATTGCTTCCGTTACGCAAGATCTTTGGAATGTATGCTGCATTCTATGCCACCGTTCATTTGAGCATCTTCGTCGGACTGGATTATTTCTTCGACTGGGCGCTTATTC
>DATFLS010000446.1:0-3341 GCA_035267465.1 bacterium | reverse complement strand
ATACCATACCTGGCTGGCGAAACCTCCGGCTCCCCAGCCCAGCAATGGCAGGATCTCCCGCCAGGGATTCTCATGTAAGCCCTGAGCGACAGCCCATTCCGGCACCAAAGGAGCAGCAGGCACCAGTCCGCGGAGGAATTCACCGACTCCCGGAAAGACATTTACCGCCACATACCCGACACCGATTACAGTTACTGCCACAAAGATACTCATCACAATCTTGAGGGGTTCGAACAATCCGGACCACACAACGAACACTGCAAAAATGGAGACAGCCCATCCCCAGAATAACGGGGGAAATGGCAGCATACTGCTCAGGAAAATTCCCCCGGCATTTGCCACCGATCCGATGGATATTGCCGCTGAGGCCAGCTGGGCAACCAACACAATCCATACCACCCAGTGCTTCGGGCCCGGCATCCGGTCGAACATATCAATCATGCCCTCGCCGGTGGTCACTGTGTAGCGGGCGCCGCTCATGCCAATCCAGAACTTCAGAAAAATACCCAGCACGATGGCCCACAGTACCGATGTTCCCAGCACGGCACCGGTCCGGGTGGCCAGAATGACTTCCCCGGAGCCGATATACTCAGCCGCCCAGACTAGGGAAGGTCCCAGAATCGCCAGAATCGCCAATCCTCTGGGCGGTTTCTTGATACCACCTGCTACAGCTTCGTTACTCTGGTCTGCCATATTCCCTCCAATGACATATATTCTCTGCAGTCATGCCTTCTTACAACGCTTCCCGGGAATGGTTCGAGAGCCCGTCCTTCACTCGACTAACGCAAATGCTTTCCCCGGACTTTCAATCTGCGAAGTTGCTTTTCTTCGAATTCCCACGAACTAGGTGGCTACAGCCCACCACTTAATGAGAGCGGCCTCACCACGAACTCGGATGGCCCGCCGGTCTGTCAAATCTTTACCCTGAAAATCATCGTCGATCCGGGATGATCCCGGATAAAGCTATGAACCTGCCTGAGAGTCAGGTATTTGTTGCCTGAAGCCACCCCCGGCCATCGGAGGCTGAATGGGCTCCGGGCCGTGGAATGCCGGAAACATCCTCAGAGGAGAAAGATGTTGTTTTTCTCGCAGGCACGTCTCATGGCGTCATGCCAGATGCTGGACTGCACCTCTCCGATATGGGCTTTTCGGAGGAAAAATAAACACGTCCTGGACTGGCCAATCCCGCCCCCAATCGACAGCGGCAACTCCCCGTTCAGTAATCGCTGGTGAAAATACAGATGCTGCTTCTCCGATTCCCCGCGGTGTTCCAACTGCCTGAGCAGGGCATCGGCATCCACCCGAATCCCCATCGACGAGAGTTCCAATGCGCCTTTCAGCGTCGGATTCCACACCAGGATATCTCCATTGAGTCCTTGGTATCCCTCCGTTTCAGTCGTCCAATCATCGTAATCCGCCGCCCGGAGATCATGCGGTTCCCCGTCCGCCAGTTTCCTGCCAATTCCAATGATAAATACCGCACCTTCTTCCCGGCAAATCGCATGCTCCCGATCCACCGGTGTCAGCGATGGATACCGCTGGCGTAATTCCTCGCTGTGGATAAAATAAATGTCCTCAGGCAGCACCGGATCAGGGAGCTGAGGGTAATGCTGACACACCTCTCGTTCAATATCTTTGATGGCTGCATAGATTTTGCGCACGATATGTTTCAAAAACGGAAGGCTGCGCTCCTCCTCCGAAATGATGCGCTCCCAATCCCACTGATCAACATAAATCGAGTGGAGGTTATCGATATGCTCGTCCGGCCGGAGTGCATTCATATCGGTGAAGATTCCTTCACCGTGCCGGAATCCGTAATCCGCCAGTGCGACACGCTTCCACTTTGCCAGCGATTGTACAATTTCCACCTGCTCATCAACATCCATCACGGAAAAACTCACTGGCTGCTCCACTCCGTTGAGTCCATCATTCACACCGGTGGTACTCGCCACAATAAGCGGGGCGGACACCCGGGTTAAATTTAATCCGGCCGCCAGGTGAGATTGAAAAGTGTCTTTAATAAATTCTATGGCATCCTGCGTTTCCCGGAGATTTAAATATGAACTGTAGTCATCCGGTACCGTGAGACGTCCGTTGGAAAACTGAATTTTGGCAAGGGACTGGTGTTCCATAAATACTATTTTGCTCCCGAACGTTGTGCTTGAGTCATTAAAACATATGACTATTAAGTTTACTCAGTACAGAGAACCCCCTCACCGATTCAGCGGAGCGAAACGTTAAACTATGTAAATTTAATAGCCATGTTAAAATAGAGCATAATATAGGCACAGATACACTTTGTGCAAACCCTCTATTTCGAAGAATACCAGAAACCAGGAAGTGAAGAAAATCACAACTTCAACACCCGAACTCATTTCCCGCGACGGAGCACAAATTCTCCCGGAGGAGGGGCCTCCGGCATACGAATTACACAAGAATTACAGGCGTGACAGCGGGGTTTTATCCCCGGGAGATACCCTGGTTATTTATCCACCTGCATTCAAGAGTCTTTTGCTTTTCCAGGAAAAGGGACCCCGGAAAGTTCAGACGCTTCCGGATAAGAGCCAGGCCTTACGGTGCTCTCAGAAGCGCCACTCTGGGATCACAGACCATCGGCTGATGAGCACAAATCCCTTGCTGTGTTAGGCAGAACGCTGGCTGTGTTTGTGTGATCCTTGGCTGAGTTCGTGGGATCGGCGGCGAAGTGTGTGTGATCGCTGGCTGAGTGCCACTGATCGTCTGCTGCGAATGACAACACCTCCACTGTATAAAACTCACCAGTTTCGAAGCAGCAGTGCCTGCCGACATATACGAAATGGCACTCTGCTGCTCGTGGATATAAGAGCGCCTGGGTCTTCATTGTTACAAGTCAGTCCGGCAGGGCAGCCAACGAAACGGAAAAAGTAACGGGAGGTAGATAATTTTCATCTACATGTCAGTGAGCGGAATCGGTCGGCTGGTATTCAGGTTGATTTACTTCGTTTTCCGGCTGTGTGCAGAAGTAAACGTGCGTAGTTAAAAATGTAAGAATTCAAACCTGGGATATTCCAGAACCATCCCCTAACCCTGAAACTCTGGCATTCGAAAAGGCAAGGAGCAGAGAGGTCAGAGGAGAAAGCACGCATTGCTTTGTCCATGTACCAGAGTTTTGACATCAGGGTGGAATATCCGGGCAGGTATGGTGATGAGGCACTCCCGGCGGATATTCAGTGCATAGTGTTCTGTCAACAAACTCTATGGGTCATTGGTGAGGGACTATTGATCGCTGGATTCTTCATCGATCACTCCTCCAGGACGCTGCGAATTTTATATCCCAAATCCATGGGAGTAAAGGGCTTCTG
>DATFLS010000445.1:0-16983 GCA_035267465.1 bacterium | reverse complement strand
TGATACCGGATATATACGGATACCAGCAGCACAAGTCGCCCGGTATGCTTCGACAACCGGGAGTCGGCCGAATCAATTAGAGACCATCGGTCGTATCAAGGCTACCATTTATCTGTGGAAAATATCTAAAAATGAAACGTTAATCACGATTGATACGCAGATAGAAGTATGGGAACAACCCAATCGATACTCGGACGGTGGGTGGTTATATTCACACTCCACCGGACTATTCGAATCCGAAATAGTGGCCGGAATATACGAATCAAGTACTCTGGTTGAGAGATAGTTCTCCGGCATTATGAGTTGATCCTGGGGTGTCCGGTGTACACCGGATTGTCATTCAGTGTAATGCAAGAGATGATAATTCAGAATGTATCCAGGAAGAGGTTCTCCTTTCCTCCAGTGAGAGCGGCTTTTGTTTTATTAGCGCTGGGCTGCAGGCAATTGTAATACACACTCCGGGGGTACATTTCTCGAATTTATACCGTATAGTCGTCCGATTCAGACTATCCATGAACTCTCCTACAAAGAAATGATCTGACATATTCGATTTGGACGTCATGATGGCTCCCCGATCTCTTTATTCAATGAGGATCTGGGCGAGACAGTCCATCCCCGGTGCAGTGGAAATGGAGGCTGGGATCTCCGAATATTGTATTCTGAACATAACAGGTATCGATTATCCCGGGAATGTTGTGAGGATCCTTCGACGGTACTCCCCTGAATATCTCTGCGAACTATTCCCACAGATACTACTGGAATCTTACGGCACCCAGGATATGAATCGGGGGGCTGAGAAACGAGTCATTGGAATTCATAATCTGAATTTGCTGCATAGTTGAGGTCATTGTCCTGAAGGATGAAACTACTTTCGTTAATGTTTCTGATTTGGATAGCTCCGGGATTTTTGTACTTTTAATCTATGAAAAACATACCAGTTAGTCTGGTATAATTCAGGAAGCGATGACAGTAGTGCTTTACGAAGCGATTTTCAGGACTGGAGATGAGTATTCATGGAGTGGGCTATTCACGATAGCAATCGGCCGCTACCCCCGGTAGTAACACCGAGTTCTTCTCTCACTCTCAAACCTCCATCCGATGCCACGGTTTTATTCGATGGGACGGAAACAGAAACGTGGGAACATCTGGACGGAGATCCGCTGCACTGGAAATGTGAGAACGGGATCCTGGAGGTGATTCCGGGAACCGGTGACATCCGGACCAAACAAGGTTTTGGCGATTGTCAGCTCTATGTAGAGTGGGCTGCACCGGTACCTCCGGAAGGCGACGGGCAAGATCGCGGCAACAGCGGAGTGTTTCTTATGGGGAAATACGAGGTGCAGATTCTGGACTCCCATAACAATCCCACCTATGCAGATGGTCTTGCCGGAGCTATCTACGGTCAGTACCCGCCACTGGTGAACGCCTGCTTCCCTCCCGGAGAATGGCAGACATACCAGATCCTCTTCCATCGCCCCCGGTTTGGTGCGACTGGAAAGTTGCGGCAACCGGCACACATGACCGTCCTGCAGAACGGGATTCTTATCCAGGATCATGTTGAACTCACCGGACCCACAGCATACCAGAAGCGGCCGCCCTACGCGCCTCATCCGGATGCCCTGCCTCTGCGGTTGCAGGATCATGGCGATCCGGTGCGGTTCCGTCGCATTTGGATACGGGGACTAAAACATGACTAGCCGCAGAATCAGATCTCTGGTGTATTACCACTGTCATCTGAATGAATGAGTCGTTGAGCAACCTCCCACTTTTTCTCTATATTATGGACTTGCAGTATGATGAAGTGAATTGATCGAAGCGAATGGATGGATAAGATAAGGAGTCAGAAGAACATTATGAGCGAGGAATTCCCACGAATTAAGCGTCTCCCTCCCTATGTCTTTAATATTGTCAATACTTTGAAAATGGAGGCACGCCGGCGGGGTGAAGATATTGTGGATTTCGGCATGGGCAACCCGGATCAGCCCACTCCCCAGCATATTGTGGACAAACTGGTTGAAGTGGCGCAGCGTGATGATACCCACCGATATTCCCAATCCAGGGGGATTCCGCGTCTCCGTGAAGCCATTTGTGAGTGGTACGCCCGCCAATATTCCGTAGATCTGGATCCGGAATCAGAAGCCATCGTGACTATCGGTTCCAAGGAAGGGATCTCTCATCTGGCGCTTTCTATTGTCGAGCCTGGCGATCCGGTGCTGGTGCCCAATCCCACCTATCCCATACACTCGTATAGTTTCGTGATTGCAG
This sequence comes from bacterium, assembly GCA_035267465.1. Lineage (GTDB taxonomy): Bacteria > Fidelibacterota > JAANXI01 > JAANXI01 > JAANXI01 > DATFLS01. The sequence continues at coordinate 14,718 of DATFLS010000445.1, read as the reverse complement.
GCGCCGATATTCGTCATGTCCCCATCTCCGAGGAGATCGACTTCTTCAGTGAGCTGGAAGAGGCGGTCCGGCGATCCTGGCCCCCGCCGAAAGTCCTGGTATTGAACTTTCCGGCCAATCCCAGCACACAATGTGTCGAGCCGGATTTTTTCGAGCAGATCATCGAATTTGCCAGAGAACACCAGATGTGGATCATCCAGGACCTGGCCTACGCGGAAATCGTGTTTGATGGATATGAAGCGCCGTCAATTCTCCAGGTGCCCGGTGCGAAAGAGTATGCCGTGGAATTCTACTCCCTGTCGAAGACGTATAACATGCCCGGATGGAGAGTGGGGTTCTGCTGCGGCAATCAAAAACTGATTCATGCGCTCACCCGGATGAAATCCTACCTGGATTATGGAATCTTTACCCCCATTCAGGTGGCCGCCATTACAGCGCTGACGGAAGATCAGTCCTGCGTGGAGGAGATTCGGGCAATGTACCAGAGCAGACGCGATGCCCTCCTTCGGGGACTGGATTCCATCGGATGGAATGTGACCACGCCCAAGGCCACGATGTTTGTGTGGGCGAAAATTCCGGAAGCATATCTGGAGGAGGGGTCCCTGGAATTCTCAAAGCGATTGTTGCAAGAGGCGAAAGTTGCCGTGTCGCCCGGGATCGGATTCGGCGAATATGGCGACGAGTATGTTCGATTTGCCCTGATAGAAAACGAACATCGCACGAAACAGGCAATCAGGGGGATGCGGCGGATGTTCCGCTAATGACATATCTGAAAATTGTGTGCTGATTTCCCCCTGGAACAAATCTGTTCTCTTCATCACACCCTCGGCGCTCTTGCCAAAGATGCTTTTTCTGCTTGCAAGAGAGGAATGAACAGTTTATCTTATGAACACTTGTTCAGATATTAATATATGAGGAAGTCAATGAATGAGTTGAACCTCCATAGTATCGAACCTGGAACATTCGAAGATATCCAGGACCACGTTTCGGACGATGAGGTGATTTCCGCGCTCTCGAATCTATTTAAAGCATTGTGTGATCCCACCCGGTTGCGCATTGTTCTGGCGTTACAACACTCGGAATTGTGCGTCCATGATCTGGCCAACCTGATCAGGAGCAGTGAGTCCAACACGTCGCATCAGCTGCGAATTTTGCGTGCGGAAAAGATTGTCAAATATCGCAAAGAGGGCAAACAGGTATTTTACTCCATCGCCGACCATCATATTACTCATGTGATTACGGACATTCAGGAGCACCTGCGGGAGAGCTAGTCGCTAACGTGAATCCACTACCTACTACCGGATGAATAGAGCAATGGCTACCTATAGCGAAATACGGTATCAGAACCGGCGAAAGCTGCGGATCGCACTCGGTATAACCGGTGCCTTCTTTCTTATTGAGGTCGTCGGAGGAATCCTCACCAATAGTCTGGCGTTATTGAGTGACGCCGGACATATGCTCACGGATATTCTGGCACTGGGAATGAGTTTGCTGGCCATGTGGTTCGCACAGCGTCCCCCCACTCAACGCCATTCGTTCGGCTTTCACCGGCTTGAAATTTTTGCCGCGTTTCTCAACGGGCTCACCTTGACCGGAATCTCTGTCTACATTTTCATCGAGGCCTTCCGTCGGTTTCAAGCCCCTCCGGAGGTGGCAGGCCTCCCGATGCTGCTTATCGCGGCAACCGGGTTTGTCGTCAATCTGGTGATTGGGGTGATTTTACACAAGTCGAAAGATCACAGCCTGAATGTGAAAGGAGCATATTTGCACGTGCTCGGTGATGCGCTGGGATCAGTTGGCGCCGTCGCGGCCGGGATAATCATGTGGACCACCGGCTGGATGTATGCCGATCCGCTCTTCAGCGTTATCATTGGAATTATTATTATCTTCTCGTCGATCCGATTATTGCGTGACACGTTCCATGTGTTGATGCAGGGTACTCCTGCGGATATTTCTCCGGAAGAAGTCGGGAATGCCATTACCTCACTGGCATATGTAATAAACGCACACGATTTGCACATATGGACTCTGACCACCGGAATTGAGGCGATGACCATCCACGTCAATGTGGATGAAAATATACCGAAAGGATATCATGACACCCTGATAAATCGCATTCGTGAGTTGGTACGGGACCAGTTCAATATTCAACATTCCACCATCCAGGTGGAAATGATGGAACGGCAGGAAGAGTGCTGTTTGGTCCGGAATGAGCGGGTGTAATCCGGTCTGCCCCCCAGCTCTTCTTCACCATTCAGTGAGCGGATGAGTTCATCCTACCCACCGGAATCGGAGGTGACTTTTCATACGATTGCTTCTCCTTTCCGGCAGAAGGAAGATCTCCTCCGGGCATGCATCACTTCACGTGACAGAAAATTGTGACCAACCCGGTCGGATACAGTTCTGCCGCGCTTCGACGAACATGACCAATATCGGGCGAGCGGAGCGGACCGGACCGTTTATCCGGATGAACTTTACAGCCAGATATTTTTTTACTGTATTCCTGTCAGGTGCTTCTTATTTTTCAGACTAAGTACTATTGGAAGATGAGCAGATGAAGAATTTTCAAATACACGTGATTGGTATAATCATCCTGATCCTGGGAGGATGGCCGACATTTGGTGCGCAACCGGATGTATCCGGGGTGATTTATTCCGATTTTACGTATAGTACGTTCGATGGGGAAAACAGTTTTAACATCGAGCGGGTGTATGTGAATGCGAGGGGCGCCCTGAGCAGACAAATTCATTATCGGGTGACCAGTGATATCGATGAGCCTGTTCCCGCAGGCACCGGCTATCGGTTGATATTAAAATACGCGTATCTCTCATGGACGCATAATACCATTGGGACAGTGACGGCCGGAATGCTCGGAACGAATGCCTTCAAGGTGCAGGAGGACACCTGGGGATTGCGGTATCTCTTCGAATCAGCGCTGGATCAGTTTGATTACGCACCTTCGGCGGATATCGGCCTGAGCTATGATCGCACGCTGTATCAGGATTTTTCCGTCTCTCTGCAGGTGACCAACGGCGGAGGATATCAATTCGCTGAGCGTAATCCGGGCAAACGGGTTCATTTCCGACTGTTGTACGGACCGGAGGATCTGCATGACACGACCGGAGTGAACCTTGGGTTGTATGGCAGCTGGGAACAACAATCTCTGGAGGAGACTTATATTCTGGCTGCCTTTGCCGGGACCCGTTTTCACAGGTTTACCATTGGCGGCGAAATCGCCAGACGGTACTATCATCAATTATTCACTGACATGCCGGAAGATCTGATTTATTCTGTGTACGGGCGGATGAAACTGACCGGCAAATTCCAGGCATTCGGTCGCTTTGACTATTTCTGGTACAACGATTTAGTTCCCGATGGTTATCTAACCATCGGAGAGAGGCAAAATTGGTATATCCTTGGTGTGGAATACTCGGGCCTCACCGGGGTGAAAATTGCGCCGAATCTGCTCTACTCGGTTCATGATAAAGTGCGGACTGAAGATACCCTGTTCCTTCGGCTGAATTTCGAATTTCGCTGGTAAACTGCAACACAGGTATGATTCACAATACGTTCTATAACGAATTTGATAGGGAAACCTATGAGGGACGTTCCACCAAGGATTACCGCACCGAATTCGAGCGTGATCGGGATCGGATTATCTACTGTGCCGCCTTTCGCAGGTTGCAGGGCAAAACCCAGGTATTCATGTCCGGCGACTATGACTTTTACCGGACTCGACTCACCCATTCCATTGAAGTCTCCCAGATTGGCCGATCCATTGTAAATTTTGTGAATCAACACTCTGAATTTTTCGCCGATTCCTATTATCTTGATCCGGTGCTGGTGGAGGTCGTCTCGCTGGCACATGACATCGGTCATCCGCCGTTCGGGCATGGCGGAGAAAAAGTCCTGAATGAGCTCATGGCACAGTATGGCGGATTCGAGGGGAATGCACAGACTCTGCGTATCCTGACTGAAATATTTTATGACGCCAGGGCCGGCAGACAGGGAATGAAACCCACCAGAGCACTGATGGACGGGGTGATGAAATATAAAAATCTGGAGAAGGAGACCCGGGAGCCCAAACGGAAGTTTTTATATAATGATCAGCAACGCTATCTCGATTATGTCAGTGCGGCCGGCGAATATACACCGGCGCTCTCACACCAGAGTATTGAATGCCAGATTATGGACTGGGCGGATGATACTGCCTACTCGGTCAACGATTTACTGGATGGATATAAGGCGGGTTTTCTGACACAGCGGTCCATTGAAAACTGGGCCGGGGGGCGGCAATTAACCGATCATCAAACCAGGATTATCACCAACCTCATCGACCATATTGTCACCGAAGCCGATGTGGAAATCTACCTGGCGAATAAGGTGGGTGAATTTATTCAATCGGTTGCCATCGAACAAATCGCAGAGTCTCAATGGTCGGATCGGTATAATTATGAACTACGCCCCGGGACCGAATACCAGGTGGAAAGCCAGCTCTATAAGGATCTGGCCTTCGATGTGATCTTTCAAAGTCCCCAGATACAGCAGCTGGAAGCAAAAGGGGGCCGCATTATCCGGTCTCTGTTTACCGCATTGGCAGACCGGTATCTCCATCGGAAAAACACCTATGAACTACTGCCGGCCAAAGTAGCGCATCAAATCAAACAGGCCCCCTCCGAACAGGAACAAGCGCGGTTGCTCTGTGATCATATTGCCGGTATGACCGACCGCTACGCCATCCGGATCTACAAGCGCATTTTTGATCCCGAGTTCGGGAGTATTGTGGATTTAATTTGATGAGACTTGTTCGAAGACGCAGCAGTCGCCAGGGACCTACAGAGCCCGAAGATAGACCGGACAATACTCCTGTTTCTACCGAAAATAACCGGGAGATATCCTCTCTGTGGAATCAATGGAACCCGCTGCAGTATTATGTGTGCCGCTCTTGAGATGGAAGCTTTCGGTTTCACGAAAGTGAATCGGTCTGCTTTTCAAGTTCCGGAGTTTCCTGTGGCATTCCTCATAAAGAGTATCTATTTTTTCATCTTTTGAAACGATCATTGCCACAAGAAGAGATCACCAGCGGTTCATTACTCCCGGCGATTATCCGGCTTGCCGTGCCGTTAATCCTGGCAAACCTGATGCAGACGGCCTATAACATTGTTGATACCTACTGGGTAGGCCGATTGGGCGAGGAGGCTGTGGCTGCCATTTCAATGGCGTTTCCGGTGATCTTCCTTATTATCTCCTTCGGAGCCGGACTGACCATCGCCGGCACTGTCCTGATTGCGCAGTATACCGGACGGCGCGATCAGGAACAGGTTGATCTTATTGCCGGCCAGACCATCATTCTTCTGGTGAATGTATCGCTTGTGATTTCGGCTATCGGATTTTTCGCCTCGGGTCCGCTGCTGAAACTTATCGGGGCTGAACCAGCGGTATTATCCCGGGGGACGGTTTACCTGAAGATCTTATTTGCCGGTGCGTCCTTCATGTTCATGTTCTTTGTGTTTCAATCCATCCTGCGGGGATGGGGGGATACCAAAACTCCCATGTGGGTGATGTTCTGGTCGGTGCTGGCCAATACGATTCTGGATCCCCTGTTGATTATGGGAATTGGTCCTTTTCCGGAGCTCGGGATCGCCGGGGCGGCCTGGGCGACCGTGATATCACGAGGCAGCGCGGCTGTGGTTGGCATGTATATTCTGTTCAGCGGCCGGAAAATTCTGCACGTCCGCCTGCACCATCTCTGGCCGGAATGGTCTCTCCAGTGGCGATTGATTAAACTCGGTATCCCCGCTTCGCTCGAACAGACCATCACATCGCTGGGCATCACGGTGATGATGTTTATCGTGGCTGATTTCGGAACCACGGTACTGGCGGCTTACGGGATCGGTGCACGGATTTTATCCTTCGTCATCGTGCCGGCATTTGCGCTCTCTATGGCCACTTCCACCGCGTTGGGACAGAACTTCGGAGCCGGCAACATCAAAAGAGCGGAGCAAGCCGGCTGGCTTGGCGGCGGAATCGGGTTTCTGGCGTTAGCGTTCTTTGGGGGCCTGTTCTATATCTATGCAGACCCGATCATCAATATATTTATCAGGGGGAACCCGGAGGTCGTTTCCCTGGGAAGCGACTTTCTCCGGATGATGGCTCCGGCGTTTGGTTTTCTGGGAGTGCAGATCATCCTGAACGGCGGGTTTCGGGGGGCAGGGAAAACCGGTACTGCGATGGTGATGGCATTCATCTCCTTCTGGGGAACCCGTATTCCGCTGGCCTATGGATTCGCAGTTCAGCTGAACATGGGGGCGGATGGCATCTGGCTGGCTTTTCCGATCAGTATCGTGATTGTCGGCTGCCTCACCGCGTTCTGGTTCTGGTTAGGGCGCTGGAAAAAGCAGCCGCCCGATAAGGATACCCGTATCAAAGAGCAGATCCTCAAAGAAACGGTGGTTGACGAAGGTGTGGCAGACTGAACGGTCTCCATCCACTTTCGCACAAAGAAGACTCCTAAGTCGTCTAATTTTCACTTGACCTTCTCACCGGACTCAAAGAAATTACGTTTCATGGCCGGGTGAGTGGAAGTTCCGGCTGCTTTGCTACATCATATCTATCCCTTTCTTGAACTATGTAATTGAAATGAGGAGGTTCGAATGCTGGTGAATGATATCCTACAGAAAAAGGGCACGACAATATACAAGACCACCGCACAAACACCACTGATTGAAGCGATCAAACAGCTCAATCAGCATAACATCGGATCCCTGCTGGTGATGGACGGGGAGAACCTCGAAGGTATTATCACCGAACGGGATATACTCCATGCGGTGGATAGCGACGCCGAGCGATTAAATGAAATGCAGGTTGGCGATATCATGACCACGGATCTCGTGACCTGTGAAACCGACGCCAATCTTGACAAGATCATGGTGTTGATGACGGAGAGGCGCATCCGCCATTTGCCGGTGATTAAGGAAGGAAAATTACTGGGATTGATTTCGATAGGTGATGTGGTGAAGGGTCGGTTACGGGAGATCACAGCGGAGGCGCAGGATCTGAAGGATTATATTCGCGGGGTCCGGTAATCGGATTTGCATACCATTCACTTCTGTAGTATCCATTCCGCTGGCTCTGATTGAGGAGAATCTGTGAAAAAAGTCATTCTTGCTGTTGTTGTTATTGTGGTGCTCATCCAGCTGATTCCGGTACAGCGTTCGAATCCACCGGTTACGCAGGAAATAGCGGCTCCGGCGCAGGTCGGACAAATCTTACAAACGGCTTGCTATAACTGTCATTCCAATGAAACCGAATGGCCATGGTACGGGTACGTTGCGCCTGTCTCGTGGCTTGTCAACCACGATGTGAATGAAGCTCGTGAGCATTTCAATTTGTCCACCTGGGATCACTATTCCGCCCAGGAACGCCGGGACCTGATTCGCGAAATGTGGGAAGAGGTGGAGGAAGGAGTTATGCCTCTCTGGTATTATCAGATTCTTCATCCGGAGGCTCGTCTGTCCGAACAACAGATGGAGACTCTGCAGCGGTGGGCTGAGAATACAGACGCTGGTGAGCCCGCGTAAATCCTGATTTTACGGCCATTGTGATCTCTGTTTCAGGCATATTTTATTCTTTCGTCCCGGGGTGTTATTTTACGCAATTTTTGAAGGATGCACTCTCTCCCTGCTATTCTCTAAAGTTTGGTCTCTGCGATGTTCCTTTTAGCAGCCAACATTTATTGAGTACTATCAATTCATCCACTCGCGGTTATCGAGCGAACTGCCAGCCCCGAGGAGTCCTGTCAGAAGCAGAATTTTTCATAGATACCGGTAGGTCATTGTGTTAAGTTATGGAATTCAATTTAGAATTAGAGCATTGGTTGGTAAGCCGGGACGGGAACGGCGAAGACAGTGAGCAGAGGATTGGGAAAATGGGAAACATCGGGAGGATCCGAATCGGGGGCAGCTTGCGGTTGTATTCCTGTCGCCGGGTTCCGGCACTGAGGACTTACTGAGGGGAGATATTATCAGATTACGGGATTTTGAGGTAACTATCTATGGCAGAACGTAAGCGGATTTTGACCGGGGATCGTCCGACCGGTCGTATGCATCTGGGGCATTATGTCGGCACGTTAAAAAACCGGGTGAACCTGCAGGATGAGTATGATTGTTATTTTATCATCGCTGATTTGCATACGCTGACCACGAAGCCCCAGAAAGAACATATCCTCTCCCTGCGAGAAAACATCCGAGAGATGGTGCTGGATTACCTGGCAGCGGGGATTGATCCGGACAAATCCACCATCTATCTCCAATCCGCCGTGCATGAAGTGTATGAAATGAATTTATTATTTGAAATGCTGGTCACCTTACCACGGCTCTCCCGACTGCCGAGCATCAAGGAGATGGCCAAAGCGGCCTCTCTGGAAGAGGAGGCTGTGCCGTTTGGCCTGATTGGGTACCCGGTGTTGCAGTCCGCAGATATTTTGATGCCCCGGGCGCATCTGGTCCCGATCGGGCGGGATAACGAATCCCATGTGGAAATTGCCCGTGAGATCGCCAGGCGTTTTAATGCCTATTATGGCGAAGTGCTTTCCATCCCGGAAGCGCTGATCGGTGATGTCCCGACTTTGGTGGGTATCGATGGGAAGTCGAAAATGAGCAAGAGCCTCGAAAACGCTATCTTTCTTTCGGATGATGAAGCAACGGTCAACCAGAAGGTTTTCAGCATGTATACGGATCCGAACCGTGTGCGGGCGGATATTCCGGGCCGGGTGGAGGGGAACCCGGTTTTTATTTTCCATGATGCGTTTAATCCGAATATCGAGGAGGTAGAGGATCTCAAACAGAGGTACCGGAAGGGGAAAGTGGGTGATGTCGAGGTGAAAAAGAAACTCGCCCGGGCAATCAATGAGTTTCTGGAGCCCATGCGAGTCCGGCGTGCAGAATATGAAGACAAGGACGGCTATATCGAAGAGATTATACACCAGGGCACGATGCGAGTCCGTGAACTGGCGAAGGAGACTCTTTGGGAAATGAAGCAGGCCATGGGCTTGTCCGGCATCTGGGGATGGATATCCGGAACTGAGGAGTAGGTATGTCCAGAGATTCAGACGAGAATGCGTTATGAAAATAGGCATTGGATCCGATCACGCGGGGTTCAGATACAAAGAAGCTATTAAAAAGACCCTCATTTCGCAGGGGCATGAAGTAATCGATTATGGCACCGATTCTACCAAACGGGTAGATTATCCCATGTTCATTCGCCCGGTTGCCAGGGCGGTGGCCAGTGGTGAAGTGGAGCGTGGTATTGTTCTGGGAGGCTCAGGCAATGGGGAGGCCATAGTCGCGAACAGATTGACGGGAGTCCGGTGCGCGTTGTGCTGGAACAATAAGGCCGCCCGGCTTGCCAGAAAACACAACGATGCGAATATGTTGTCACTGGGCGAGCGGATGATATCTCTGGAAGAGGCGCTGTCGATCGTGGATATCTGGTTGAACACCGGTTTTGATGGCGGAAGACACCTCCGGCGGGTTCAACAAATCGATGCAGTTGCTCCTTAATTTAAGTTCCGCTTCCGCAGGAATGATGGCCGGGGTGCCCAGGAGGCAGAAGGAAATACCGACACGCCGAATCTACGTTTCGGAAGCTGACAACGCCGGGGGGACACTCGTATCATTGGAAATTTTGAATATTTGGTTTGTGTTTCGATAGAAATCTAAATATTTTTTACTTCCTGATAGGAAGTACTATCGATTGCGAGCCAGGAATGACGACAAGGTGGATGACGGACAGTTACGGGATGGCGACTTGGTTAACAGACAGCGTGAAGATTGGAAGATGTTCTGGATGTCGGCATGAGTGATTCGATTACATATGTGCCCTTTCTGGTGTATTTTCTTGGCGTTCTGTTCGTGGTGGGATTGCTGCTCGGATTCACCTTTCTCCTGGGACAGCGACATAAAGGACGCGAAACCGATTACCCATTCGAATCGGGCGTACGCCTCACCCATTCAGCCCGGTTGCGTTTCTCAGCCAAGTTTTACCTGGTGGCGATGTTATTTGTCATTTTCGACCTGGAGGTAGTTTTTATCCTCGCCTGGGCTATTGCGGGAATAGAGTTGGGGTGGCTCGGCTATGGAGTGATGCTCGTATTTGTCGTGATTCTGGTTGCCGGGCTCATTTATGAATGGCGAATGGGGGCGCTGGATTGGGTACGGAAGAGCACACAACATCTCAGAACAGAAGGAATCGAGTGATAGAGCATGCATACGTTAAGTGAGTCGAACAAGCAAACAGGCCAGCCGGCAGAGGTCATGGATGATTCATTTCAGGATACCATCCGGAAGTCGTTGGTCTTCTCGCGGTTGCAGGATCTGTTGGCCTGGGGTCGTAAGAATTCCATGTGGCCTTTTAACTTCGGGCTGTCGTGCTGCTATGTCGAAATGGCCACCAGTCTCACCAGCAAGTTTGATATCGCGCGTTTCGGAGCGGAAGTGATTCGTGGCACCCCCCGGGAAGCGGATGTGATGATCATTGCCGGCACTGTATTCCGAAAGATGGCTCCCATTATCAGGCGCCTATACGATCAGATGATGGAACCCCGATGGGTCATATCCATGGGATCCTGTTCGAATTCCGGTGGCATGTACGACATTTACAGTGTGGTGCAGGGGGTGGACAAATTCTTGCCGGTCGATGTGTATGTGCCCGGTTGTCCACCGAGGCCGGAAGCCTTCATGGAAGGATTGGTCAATCTACAGCAGGCGGTGGGACGAGAAAAGCGGCCCCTGAGCTGGATGATTGGTTCTCAGGACACCGAGAAACCTCAAAAGACACCGATGAAAAAACGGAAGCGAACAGAAAGACAACAGGCCAAAGATTTGCGGCCACCGGATCATGTGTAGGAAGCACTTTTGAATTGCTTACTGTCCAGACATCATGACAATATCCATCGGAAGCTGCGTAAATAGAAATCGGATTCTATGACCAACCACGAGCAGATCGAGAGCCACCTCCGGGAAAAATTTGGTGAGAATATTCTCTATGCGCAGCAAACCCAGGATGATATTCCTACCGTCTGGCTAGCAAAGAACCGGATTCGCGAGGTGCTGCGTTACCTCAAGAACGATATCCCCGAACCTTACAAGTTGCTCTATGACCTTTCCGCGATTGATGAGCGGGATCGGGAGCATCGCAACGGACAGCCGGAGGGACAGTTCTCGGTTGTCTACCATCTCTTCTCGTTTGACCGTAATGCGGACTTACGAGTGAAGGTCCCGCTTGCTGACGAATATCCGGACGTTGATTCCATCTCTGGAATATGGCAGAATGCCAATTGGTATGAGCGGGAAGCCTGGGATATGTTCGGGATCACCTTCAATGACCACCCGAATTTACGTCGGCTGATTATGCCAATGACCTGGACGGGGCATCCTCTCCGCAAGGAACATCCGGCCCGGGCGACTGAAATGGAGCCGTTCACTCTCCCGGATGACCGGCAGGAGGAAGAACAGGAGGCGCTGGAATTTAAGCCGGAAGAATGGGGGATGCAGCGCCAGAGTGAAGATACCGATTTTATGTTTTTGAACCTGGGGCCCCAGCACCCGGGCACTCATGGGGTGTTACGGGTCGTGCTCCAGCTGGACGGTGAGAACATTATCGACGCTGTGCCGGATATCGGATTTCATCACCGGGGCGCCGAGAAAATGGGAGAACGGCAATCCTGGCATACTTATATCCCGTATACCGATCGGGTGGAGTATTTGGGTGGGGTCATGAATAATTTTCCGTATGTCATGGCGATTGAAAAGCTGGCCGGTATCGAGGTGCCGGAACGGGTCCAGGTCATCCGGGTTATGCTGTCCGAACTGTTTCGCATCGCCAGCCACCTGGTGTGGTACGGCACATTCGCCCAGGACGTCGGTGCACTCTCACCGGTCTTCTATATGTTTAACGACCGTGAGCGGATCTTCAGTATCGTGGAAGCCATCACCGGGGACCGGATGCATCCCAACTGGTTCCGTATCGGCGGCGTGGCACAGGATTTACCGGAAGGATGGGAGGAGAAGGTTCGCGACTTCGTGAATTACATGCCGAAACGGCTCAGGGAATATGACACCCTGGTGATGAAAAACCGGATCTTCAGAGGCCGGACCGTCGGTGTCGGGGCGTACAATACCGAAGAAGCCATTGAGTGGGGTGTGACCGGACCCGGATTGCGTGCCACGGGCTTTGAATGGGACTGGCGGAAAAAGAAGCCGTATTCCATGTATGATCAATTTGAATTCGATATCCCCACGGCCACCAACGGAGATTGTTACGATCGCGGCGTGGTTCGGGTGGAGGAGATGCGCCAGAGTTTGCGGATTATTCGTCAGTGTGTGGACAACATGCCCGCGGGAGATTACAAGTCGGATCACAAGCTGGCAACCCCGCCAAAGAAAGAGCGGACCATGCACGATATCGAGACGCTGATTACCCATTTCCTCAATACCACCTGGGGACCGGTAATCCCGGCAGGCGAGGCGTTTGCCTGTGTGGAAGCGACCAAGGGGAATAATGGATATTACCTGGTGAGTGACGGAAGTACCCGTTCTTACCGCACCCGGATTCGCACACCCAGCTTTCCACACATTCAGATGGTGCCGTATATCAGCCGGGGCGAAACCATTGCTGATTTACTGGCGATTCTCGGAAGTATTGACTATGTGCTGTCGGATGTTGACAGATGAGGACAAGGAAGGTAATCGAGATCAGAACAGATGCTGAGTGATCAAGAAAAGCACGAAATAGATCAGGAAATCCGGCATATGCCGAACAAGAAAGCCGCCTGCATCGAGGCTCTGAAAGCGGTGCAGCGACACCGGGGATGGGTTTCTGACGAGGGAGTGGCGGATATCGCCGAATATCTGGAAATTTCACCGGACGAAGTTGACAGCGTTGCCACCTTCTACAATTTGATCTTCCGGAAACCGGTGGGAGAGCATGTGATCATGATCTGTGACAGTGTGAGCTGCTGGATCGACGGGTATGAGCAGATCCTGCAGGCCCTCCGGGATGCGTTAGGCATCACGCTGGGCGAGACGACGGAGGATGGTAAGTTCACCCTGCTGCCCATTCAGTGTCTGGGCACCTGCGATCATGCGCCTGCGCTCATGATTGATACGGACTTACATCGCGATTTGAAGCCGGAAAATATCACGGAAATTCTGGAGCAGTATACATAAGAGATCCCTATGGAGAAGCCCGTAACCCGACACATTCAGCCGGACAAGGAACCGCTCAGTCTCACGGAATACGAGAAGGATGGGGGATATCAGTCCGTCACAAAGGCTCTGAAGGAACATACTCCCCAGGAGATTCAGCAGCTGGTGAAAGACGCGAATCTGAAGGGACGCGGGGGAGCCGGTTTCAACACCGGGTTAAAATGGAGCTTCGTTCCCATGGGCGACGACGCTCCCCATCCGAAATATCTGGTGGCCAATGCGGATGAAATGGAACCGGGAACTTTCAAGGACAGATTATTGATGGAGAGCAATCCCCATCTGTTCCTGGAAGGGATGATCACTTCGGCCTATGCCATTCAGGCGGATGTGATTTATATCTTCATCCGCTGGGCGTATCAACTGTCCCAGCGGCGGTTGAAAAAGGCCATTGAAGAAGCCTCCGAGCATAATTATCTGGGAGAAAACATTCGGGGGTCCGACTACAGTGTGGATATGTATATCCATGTGAGCGCCGGACGATATATGTGCGGAGAAGAAACCGGTTTGCTCAATGCACTGGAGGGAAAGCGGGCGAATCCCCGGGCAAAGCCGCCGTTTCCCCAGACCAGCGGACTGTTCGGAAAGCCGACCATCGTGCAGAATGTGGAGACATTGTGTAATGTGCCGGGAATTGTGGTCAATGGAGCCGAATGGTACAAGGGGTTAAGCCGGACGACAGAAGGCGGCACCAAATTATATGGCGCCAGCGGCAAAGTGAAGCATCCCGGGCTCTGGGAACTGCCGATGGGCACAACCGCCCGGGAAATCCTGGAAGAACACGCGGGTGGTATGCGGGATGGATTGCAATTTCGCGGCCTCATCCCCGGAGGCGCCTCCACGGATTTCCTGATTGAAGAACATCTGGATACTCCCATGGATTACAGTTCCGTGATGGACGTCGGAAGCCGGATGGGCACCGGGACCATGATTGTACTCGACGATCAGACCTGTCCTGTGGCACTGGTGGAAAACCTGGAACATTTCTTCGCGCAGGAATCATGTGGCTGGTGTACGCCCTGCCGGGATGGATTACCCTGGGTGGAAAAAATTCTCCACGCCATTGAACACGGCGAAGGGCGCATGGAAGATCTGGATAAACTCACTGCGCATTCCAGGTGGCTGGGACCCGGAAATACATTTTGTGCCCTGGCTCCCGGTGCGGTGGAACCCCTGCAGAGCGCACTGAAATATTTTCGGATGGATTTCGAACGGCACATTAATGACAAACACTGTCCCTGGAGATAACGGACTATGCCGACGATTTATATAGATGATCAACCTTACGAAGTGAAGGGCGACCAGAATCTGCTTCATGCGGTCCTGTCACTGGGGTTGAATTTACCCTATTTCTGCTGGCATCCGGCGTTCGGCTCCGTGGGCGCCTGCCGGCAGTGCGCGGTGACTCAGTATCAGGATGAAAAGGATACCCGGGGACGGATTGTGATGGCCTGCA
>DATFLS010000444.1:0-7923 GCA_035267465.1 bacterium | reverse complement strand
TGCGGTTAATAGCGAATCACATCTGCAGGAGGAATCCCGCAGGAGAATAATCCGGAATGGCTCCGCTTTCGAGTATAAATTCGATCTGTTGGGCTCCGTTGAGCGACCCTTCGAAATCCCTGGGTTTATCCTGCTCGGCATGCCAGGGATTTAAGAGAATAAGGATGAGCACCAATCCGATCAGCGCGAACAATATCGTCAGAGGCGAAACCCGGGGTGGCGCCTTTTTATCGATGCGTCCCTTCTGGTCAGGCAATTCCTCCAGATCTGAAGTGCGCAGATCGCGGTTATCTGCGGAGGCGGAATTTTTCTGATCAGCCCGTTCTGGATAGAACGCTTCCGTCCCGCAGTCCGGACAAAATCGCGCCGGTTCAGGGAGTGCCGTGCCGCATTCAGTACAAAACATCACTGGCGCCCCTTCTTATTTCGATGCACAAATGTAGGTGGCCCCTTTCTCGGGATGAATGCGGGCGTCATGCACCGTATTCGCAGGCATATCCAGCCGATCACCCGGCTGAAGGGTGTACGTCTCTCCGTCGACTCCAAAACTCACCTCGCCGGAAACTAACCATCGTACCTCAATATAGGGATGCTCATGATCAGGGTAGTAACTTCCGGGGCGGTCCTGGAAGGCATGAATACTTTCATACCCTTCCTCCGCTAATACCGTTTTCATATGTTCCGCATCAGGCGGTCCCTGGGCGTCCCATGGTCGAACGCGGATTTCAGATACTGTCATGGGCTCTCACGCCGGCTACACATTCTCTCTTTGTATTGTAGACAATATGTATCATGAAAAAGTATAAGAGAAATATTCATCCGGAGCAAGTCGGAAAATAGGCAGCCCCCTCCGGATCACCAATACTCGAAGAGTCCAAATCACATTAGGTGCACGTAATTGTTCCCAGAGATGGAGAACGGCCCGGACCATTGCTGCTGTCATTCAATGAGCAATGCCATTTCCCGGAGTGGGCAATCTCAACTAAAAGAAGAGGAATTTTCCTTTTCGCTTGAACGAATCTTTCTATAAATTCTATGGAATTCAATTTTGATTAAAATGGTTTGTTTTGTACCTTGACAACAGAACTGGCGTTACTCCCTTATCAACATTCTCTGCTTATTCCCTCAGGTGTAGCGCGAGAAGGAGACAATGATGAGATTTGATCACAATTTTGTTGGAAAAACTTTAGTGTTCCGCGTAGAAAACCTGCTCCTGGACGCCCACGGGGCAGACAAATTCAAGCGTGAAATGTTGATTGCACTGAACGAGGGCGAATTCAAAAATATTATCATCGATTTGGATACCGTGAAAATGGTCGACAGCAGCGGATTAGGCGCTCTGTTATTTGCGCGGAGACAGGTGGTCCAGAAGGGCGGAGAATGTTATCTGGTGAAACCGGCCCCGAAGGTAATTAATTTGATTAAAATTTCGAAACTGCAGGATGCCTTTCAAATCAGTGGCAGAGTCAAAGAGGCGCTTGAATCTGCCGGGGAAAGTTTAGAGCCTGCTGAGCCAGCACCAGAAGATGAAGAGCCGGAGGAGTCCGGGGAGGAACCGGAAACACCCGTGGAAGAAACGGCAGAGCCCGTCGAGGAACCGGAAGAAACCGCCGAGACGCCAGAAGGAGATGAAGCAATCAATGAGCAGGAGGAGAAGGACGAAGAAAAAAAGACCGAGTAAATGACGGAACCAGCTCCGATGCGTCTGTTCATCTGCTCCCCGAACCCAGCGCGTCAGGTTCCCCCTGTATTTTCCCCGATCCACTCCTTATTTCAAAATAACCTGCGAATTTTCGATCTCACTGATATATAGATGCTGCAATTTCTTCTCCACCTTGATCAAGTCTTATTCCAATTTCTCAATCAAACCCTCGCCAATCCTGTGTTTGATGTTTTTTTTCCATTCATTACCGAAGAAGAACACTTCATTATTCCGCTGCTCATCATCTGGTTCGGGCTCATGATTTTCGGAGGGAAGCGAGGCCGGATTGCCGCAATCCTCATTCTCTTAGCCACTGGTGCGGCAGACGCTGTGGCCGCTCAATTGCTCAAGCCCCTGTTCGGGCGTTTGCGCCCCTGTCATCAACTGGAACACGTGCGGTTGCTGGTGAATTGCGGTGGGAAATTCGGCTTCGTATCGAACCATGCCGCCAATATGTTCGCCAGTATGACAGTCCTCGGTTACTTCTATCGGTCATACCGCTGGTACTTCTGGACGCTCGCAGGGCTTATCGCATTTTCTCGAATCTATGTAGGCGTTCATTTCCCCGCCGATGTTCTGTTCGGCGGGCTGTTTGGTCTGGGGATTGCGTACGTCTCTCTGGTATTGTTACTCACGCTGAACAATAATTTGAGGAAATCGAACCGTCTGTGGCTGGAGTGGCGGGATCCGCCTCCACCTCTGTTCCGGTAAAGGGTTACCGCCTGACAGTTGTAACTGAAACCGGTGATGGATTAACGAGGTTCTACCACCTCGCAGGACTCGATAAAGCGCTTGAGAATTTCGTTATATTTCTCAGGCTGTACAAGGTTGGACAGATGGCCAGAAGCGGGAATCACTTCCAGATGCCCCATGGAGAGTTCGCGTGCCATCCTCTTGGCTTCGATCACCGAGATCAGCGAATCTTTTTTCCCATTGATCACTATCACCGGGACCTGGAGAGCATTGAGAATGAAGGTGCGATCCTTTCGCTGAGCCATCCCGGCGAGCGCTCCCTTTATCCCCACTGCATCCTGCCGGCGCATCATCTTTTCCACGAACTCCACCACTTCGGGCTTCTCTTTCAAGGTCTTCTTTGACAAGACCTTCTGGATCATTTCCTCGATCAGGAATTCCGTTCCGTCATAATTGATCTTTTCGATGGTATTGTAGCGGTTTTGCCTGACGGCAGCCGTATCCTTGGCAGATCGGGTATTCGAGAGAATCAGCCCGTCCATCCGCTCCGGGAACTGATCGGCGATGGCCAGTGCCACATATCCGCCCATCGACAGACCAGCCATCACGGCTTTCTCAATCTGCAGAAGATCCAGCAGAGCAATAATATCCGCTGCATACTGGGTCATAGTATATATTTCATCCGGATGGTCAGATTCGCCAAAACCCCGTAGGTCCGGTACAATAACCCGGTTCGTCTGAGACAGTATGTTCACCTGGTGATCCCAGAGATGATGATCGAAGGGAAACCCGTGAATGAGGACAACTGGTTTGCCCTGTCCCTCATCGACATAATGGAGCGCAATGTTATTCACTTCCACTTGCATGATAACCCTCTAACTCTTGTTATTCCGATAGTAAGAACTTAACAAATATCAGATATATGTCAAATAGTCGGATTCGGGACTCCTGTCGCACATCCCCCACCGGCAGGGGAACATATCAGAATCTCGGACTATCAGGAATTGGCACCGAGTACATTGCATACCCCTTAATAAAAAACCCTCTGATGGAAACCATCAGAGGGTCATTGTTATTCGTCGTACGGATCGCCGATCCGCGCTGTGCTACGCTCAGGTAAATCCTCCGGTGCCACATGATGCTCCACTGGCCGAATAATCAGATGAACTGCTTCCGGATGAAGCAAAAGCCGACATCAATTTCTCCGCCTCGTACTCACCGCAATGGGGACAGGCCACCTCACTTTCTGGCTGTGTAGATGAAACCAACTCATCGAAGGTGGCGCCACAGCTCCGGCATCGGTACTCATACATTGGCATGATTGTCTGACTCCTTTATATTGCTGGATTTCGATTGCTGTATTTGCGTTCTACAGGTCCGGTCCTCAGCCTGAGGGAATGGGACCCCTCAGGTTGGTACGCCAACTTTCGGCAAAATCCACCGAAAGAGGACATAGTAAACCACGAAAGCGATTATAAGTGCTACCCAATCCGGCATATTACACTCTCTGTTATGCGCCCACCGACTCTGCCGTCACGACCGCATCCACCGCATCACGCAGTCGACTGCTCACTTCGGAGGCAATCTGCTGCAACTCCGGGTCATCGCCGACGATGGAGAGCATCACTTCGGCATTTACGGCCGAGATAATTGTTTTACCCTCATCGTTCACATACACGATAACATTACAGGGTAGTAACAGTCCGATTTCCTGTTCTTGCTCTAACGCCTGGTGGGCAAATGGCGGATTGCAGGCACCCAGAATTTTATAATCGTTCATCTCCAGATCGAGCTTCTTTTTCATCGTCGCTCTCACGTCGATTTCGGTGAGTACACCAAACCCACGTTCCTTCAGTTCTTCTTCAATTCTTTCCAGTGCTTTCTCATACGAGAGATCAACGGTTTTTGAATATCCATACTCCATGGTATTTTTCCTCCTTAAGATTCTTCATGTTTGCTTTCAGATTGCTTCTTCTTCCCGGGAATTCCGAGAATTAATCCGAATATTAACCCGTATCCGGTCATCAAATACGGATTCGATTGAATGGGGCAACTTCCGGTGGCACAACCGATGAAATAGTAATAGGCGAACCCCGCGCCGGCGCCCAGCACGGATCCGAATACCGGTTTCCACCATTGCCGTTCTATTATCCGAGTCCACATGTTCGAATACATCCCAAAATTTTCGTGATAAACGCATCCTTCAATTGATAGAATACCTGCACGCCTTCCTTTCTTGAAATGAGAATATCTCTGGATTCCATGAGTCGCAGGTGCTGAGATGTAATTGCCTGTGGCTCGTCAATGGCGTGCTGAATCTCCGTGACGTTCAGTTCGCCCTCCGACAACACGTCAATGATAGCCAGCCGGGTGGGATGACCCAATGTTTTCAGAATCCGCGACGCCCGCTGCAGCAGGATCGGGTCGATGTCAGAGGTGATTTGTGCTGTCTGGTTACCCATCACATATTATATAGCAAAATTTCTATGTAATTTAAAGCAATTCCTTCCGGTTCCAAACTACTTCTGGTATTGCATCCATTGTCATTAGAGGGGGAAGATTCCAGGAGGTTACATTCTTCCGGGATGATGGTCAGCGGTAGGATTGAGGCGTGCATTCTCAGAGCCAGTGTACAAACGAGGCAGCCGGCAGTCAACTTTTTACAATCCCTCCGGTAGTCAATGGCAGGGAGCGGTATCAGATCTCACTCATTCCTGACTCCGGGTGGGGATGTTGATTTCCTGTGGGGTTAAACTATTGAATCATTGGACCCCGGGAGGCGGGGTATCGCTGCCGTCCGGTCTGCCATACTGCTGGTTCCACAGCCGCATACCGCCTTCCATATTATATATATCCTCGAATCCGTGATCGATCAGAAACTGTGCGGCCCGCCGGGAGCGATTCCCGGTTCGGCAATAGAGAATGATGTCTTTCCCCTGTTCCTGGTAGGATTTTAGATCATGATATTGGGTATCGAGATTCTGAATGGGATAGAGCAGCGCTCCCTGCAGATGTCCCAGTTCACCAGTGTATTCATATTCCGTCCGGACATCAACCAGTACATACTCCGACTTATCTGATTGAAGGCGTGACCGCACTTCTTCCACACTCAGGTTCTTGTAGTTCTTCTCTCCGGAAAAACTCGCATAGATTATTAACCCGAACATGAAGAACGTGGCAAGAGTCAGGAAGGTATTTCTAACGATGTATATTTTTTTATTCATATTGAACTCTCCTTTATATTGAGGCCGGGAAAATCCTGAAACGTATATAACGTTGATATGCTTGTCTATTTCGCATGCTTAAGCTAAAAGTTCCGCGATGAGTTCTTATTGAGGATCAACGCTCCGGAGCAGATTTCCCAAACACGATTTCATAGTGAGAAGTGCCGAGCGTCTCGTTACTGATTACATGGAAAGACTGGCTGGCGATCACCCGCTTCACATGCGTCTGTTCTATTCTGTGGGCTTTCGGCGGGCCTTCCTCTTCTTCCTGCGGAGACCAGTCCGTAAGATATACGCGTCCTTCAGCCGTCAAGATCCGGTGGATTTCGGCCAGAAATTCGTCGGGATTTTCCAGTTCGTGAAACAGGTTGGTCATGATAACCCAGTCGGCGGAGCCAGTCTCCACCGGAAACGTCGATTCGGAAGACACCCGAAAACTCACGTGTTCAGGGGCTCCGCGTGCTTTGGCTTCTTTGATCATCTCCGGTAAAATATCCAGTCCGATCACCTCGCCTTCCGGACCGACAATATCTGCCGCGGCCCGGGTATAGAATCCGGTGCCGGTTCCCACGTCCACCACCCGCTGCCCGGCACGCATCCCCGCATGCTTCAATCGCTCCAGGGGACGAAACTCTTTATATCGCTCCTGCTCCTCTAATTTCTCTGCTTTCTCTGGTGAAAATTTATAGGCCAAGTTTATTCCTCTCGTGAGTTTTCATTCAGAATAAAAGATGTAAATAACTCCTGCAAGTGCCTTGTGGTTGCATAGGTGCTGCTCCAACTCTCCCACCACACCGGCAGTATTTTCACGGCGGTACTCGTTAGAAATGCTTCATCCATGGCATCCACTTCTTTTAGGGAGATGAGGCGTTCAGTGCAGCGTATTCCTTCCTGCTCGGCCATGTCAATCACTGCATTGCGCATCGTCCCGGAGAGAATTCCCAGGTGTAATGGCGGAGTCAGTAACGTTTCATTTTTCACGAAGAAAACATTGCGGATGCCGCCTTCGGTGATATGGCCATGACTGTTGTAGAGAATCGGCTCGAAGGCGCCTTGTTCATAGGCATCCAGTTTCGCCAGGATATTTCCCAGATAATTCAGAGATTTGACGGCGGGATGCATCCGGATAATCGGATATTGGCATTCGTCCAGGAACACTACCCTAACAGGAGATTCCGGAACCGCCGGGATATCCGAATGGGTGATATAAATACTGTTCGGACCCTGATATTCCCAGGGCATCGACTCGTAAACGCCACGAGTGATCACGAGGCGAACGATCCGGTGAGTACACTTATTTCGTTCGACGTATTCCTTCAGCAAGGCTTTCAGGTTGTCCCTGGATTCCCGGGTCGAAATTCGAATCCGTTCCAGCCCCTCAAACAGCCGATCCAGATGATCATCCAGCCGAAAAAAATGACCGTTCTCAAGCAGGATGGTCTCGAACACCCCGTCACCCCTCAGAAATCCCGCCTCATTCAGCGGTATGGTAGCCGAGGATTTCTGCACCCATTCTCTGTTTACATAAACCTGTTCCACCGTTAATACCTTGGTATGGAGGGATCGACTTCCTGTGCATAGGCATCGATGCCGCCAAGAAGGTTGAATACTTTCTGAAATCCCCTCTGCTGCAGCACCTGGGCGGCAAAGTAACTCCGGTGTCCGGTGTGACAATACAACACAATCTCCTTGTTATCTTCCACCGGTATGCGGACGTTATATATTTTGTGCAGCGGAATCAGCTCTGCCCCGGTAATGCGACAAAAGATCCATTCGTTATAATCCCGGACATCGAGCAGGATGATCTGGTCGTTTGTCATCCTGATTTTCAATTCTGCCGGTGTGATTTGTTGTACAGTCGTTTCCACTGGTCAGTCATCGGTTGATTCTCAAAACATAAAATATAGAGGAATAACACAAGAGATACAAAACCGTTCCCTCGATTTGCTTTGTTCTTCCTGTGGTATCCAAAGCCGGCCTTCGACAGGAGGAATTTCACTACCATTCATGGTCAATTGAACGTGTTCCGGCAAGGTTCTGACAGTAGCCGCCGGTGTGGATCGTCTCCGTTTGGATCCCGATATGGTATATGTCCCCATACGCACAGCCTACAGGGACATCTTTGCGGAATTAGCGGTTATCAACGGGGCTCTCCGATTCTTCTAACCTTCGCAGTTCATGCTTGTACCTGGAAATCTTCATGCGATATTCTCCGGCTTCGGGTTTCTCCCTTTTCTTAGCCCCCTGATAAAGTATCCGCAGTTTTTTAATCAGTTCGCGATGGAGCGCCACCTTCCATTGGTG
>DATFLS010000443.1:0-10192 GCA_035267465.1 bacterium | reverse complement strand
GTCCTGCCGGTGGATCGGCCGGCAGCGATGGCCGAATCCGGATTCTCACGGGAGGAGGTCAGACTGTTGAACCAGGATATCCGGTATCTGAAAACAGACCTGGGCCGGTTACAGTCAGCGGATAAAGCTTACTATACCAGCTGGGGTTTCTATATGATATTGTTATTGGGGCTCGGCCTGATCGGAGGCACACTCGGGTATCAATACTGGTATGAACGATGGGGCAAGAATGTCACCTATCTCCGCAGAAGAAATGCCAAGAAACGGGCGAATGAGCATCTCCAGCAGGCACGTCAGCACAAGGATACCTCGGCCTACTACAGTCTGCTCGCCAAGGCGGTCCTGGGATTCATCGGTGACAAGGGGAATCTCATGGAAAATGCGCTGAATACGGAAGAGATTATGAACTATCTGCAGCAGCAATCGGTTCCTGACGGCACCGTCCGGAAGATAAATGAGTTCTTAAATATTTGTGACGCCGGACGCTTTTCCCCGGATAATCATCAAGCCCAGACCAATAATCTCGGCGGCACGGCACGCCATCTTATCAAAGAACTCGATAAATATCTATGAGATACCGGATACTACTGCTCCTCGGAATCTGGTTGAGCCTGGCGGGTCCCGCTCCGGGACAAGCCCCGGAAACGTTGTTTACCCGGGCGCAACAGCGATACGATGCCGGAGAGTATGAAGCGGCTATCGAGCTTTATCAGCAAGTGCTGCACCAGGGCTACGAGAATGCCCCGATACATTACAACCTGGGCAATGCTTATTTTAAGATCGGGGAAACTGGCGAGGCCATTCTGCATTACGAAAAGGCAAAACGCCTGGACCCCAGGGATGGAGATATCAGTTTCAATCTGGGAGTGGCAAACCTGCGGGTACAGGATCGCATCACCCCGCCGGAGCAGTCACTGTTCATGCGCATATTCAACGGAATGAAATACCTGCTGAATCTGAATGAACTCGCCTGGACCACCCTGTTGCTGTTCTTTACGGGCAGCCTGTTATTTGTGGCCTGGCGCAGGGTGGAACACTCCCGGGTACACAGGATACTCGGAGTACTCCTCACTGGCTGGAGCACCTTGTTGCTTCTGGTGACGCCGCTGTTGATATCCAGAACGTTGGAAGCGAAACAGCAAACCCATGGAATTATTCTGCAGGAAGAGGTGCGAGCGCGCTCGGCGCCCCAGGAAATGAGTACCGAAGTATTTATACTCCACGAGGGAACAAGAGTAGAAATAGAGGATACACAATACCAGTGGTATAAAATTAAGCTCCTTGATAACAAAGAAGGCTGGATCTTTTCCGATACGGTGGGCATAATCTAACAAGATAAAAGAGGCATACAATGCAACGAACTCTATATCCATTCGGGATAACACTCCTTCTCCTGCTATTGTTCGTCGTTATTATGAGCCCGGGGATGTCACAGGATCACAATCAATATGACGAGAGTTTTGACCCGTTAAAGCTGAAGGAGCCGAAATCCACATTATTCAAAGAGCATTCCCAACAGGAAGTAGCACGACAGATCGCCTCCGATACGACCGGTTTGCAGCCGGTTCAACAGGAATCCGAGGGACAGCAGATGGGTTATCGCGTCCAGCTGATTCTGACTCCAAATTATCAGGAAGCTGATAGTATGTTATCGAAGGTGCGTGACATGTTCGCAGGAGAAGCGAATGCGTATTGGGTATACGACTCGCCGAATTATAAAATACAGATTGGTGACTGCCAGACACGCAACGCGGCGGAACAGCTCAAGCAGCAAGCCCAGAGACAGGGATTCCGGTTTTCCTGGGTGGTGCCCAGTACGATCAATCCCGAAGCACAGCCGTGAGATCGTTCTGTATAGCTACCGGGAAATTTGGAGTGACTGAATCACCTCCGGGAGTTTAACTATGACCGAGATGAGCTGGCGAGAACAAACCTATCAGGAGATATACCGAAAAATCCGGCAGCATGTGGAAGAACGTCAACAAACCGATCCCCGGTTTTCCAAAGATGAATTATGCGGCATGCTCAGGAACGCCTACATTGATCAGGGCAATGACTGGGGTGGGAGGGGCATCAGACATGCCATCACCATTTCCGCCACGATTGCTGCTTACGAATATTGTCTGGCAGAATGGGAAGAAGCTGAAGATTAACCCAACGCTCTCCGCCTGTTCCGGATCGACCGGCTCGTCTCTCTTTATCTTGCGAATGAATAAGTTCTTCCGACCAGAAATTCCCCGGATGTAGTGATGGAAGGTGTGTACTCATTGGCATAAATGATGGCAGGGATTATTCCTGTGGAGAAATGTCTCCCATCCTTCCGGACGAGCGCATCCTGTATGATAAATTTCTGCAGTTGCGTTCTCACTATTTGCCGTGCACTCTTCGAAACAGCCAATTGGACTGAGCAGTAATTGTGTAGTGAACAGAAGAGCGCTGATAAGTCATAATTGAATACCTACATCCCTCTTCCCTGGGGATTTAAAATTGGCGGAGACCCCTGATCGTAGATAGTAGTGTGGAATCGGATATGCCAAACCACTGCTTGCAAGCCTGAATAAGTTCTCATAAATTGCATGATTTTATGAACTAAAAGGAACGACAGACACAAAAGGAGAAGATGTGAGTCCCATTGAACCACACGGAGGAACCCTGGTAAACCGGATTCTTTCAGCGGATCGATCCGAACAGGAAATTCAAGCCGGTCAATCGCTGCCGAGAGTGCATCTGGATGCCCGGGAGATGTCGGATCTGGAAATGATAGGAATCGGCGCAATGAGCCCGTTAACCGGCTTTATGAACCGAGTGGATTATCTGCGGTGTGTGGAGGATATGCGACTGGAATCAGGAACGGTATGGTCACTGCCAATCACGCTGTCGATCGACGAGGATCAGGAGCAGGAATTACTGGAGAGCGAGCGGGCTGTTCTGGTGGATGAACAGACCGGCCGGCAAGCGGGAATTATTGAGATTGGGGACATCTATTCCTATGAGAAAGAAGCAGAAGCGGCCAATGTGTTCGGAACCACCGACCAGAGCCATCCCGGTGTTCGGGCATTATATGATCAGGGCGAGTATTTGGTGGGAGGGGATGTGTGGTTATTCGGGGAAGTCCCGCATGATACCTTCACGGAATATCGGGCGACCCCGGAACAATTGCGAAATACATTTCAGGACAGCGGGTGGAACCAGGTGGTGGCGTTCCAGACCAGAAATCCGATACATCGTGCCCATGAATATCTACAGAAATGTGCCCTCGAACTGGTAGATGGATTATTGATACATCCGCTGGTTGGTGAAACGAAGGGCGATGATGTTCCCGCTTCCGTGCGGATGGAGTGCTATGAAATCATTACCCGGAAATACTATCCCAGGGATCGGACTCAGATCAGCGTATTTCCTGCAGCCATGCGGTATGCCGGTCCCCGGGAAGCAATTTTTCATGCGCTGGTACGAAAGAACTACGGTTGTACACATTTTATCGTTGGCCGTGATCATGCCGGCGTGGGTGATTACTACGGGACCTATGATGCGCAGCGGATATTTTCCGAGTTTGACGCGGATGACATCGGAATTATACCACTCTTCTTTGAGCACGCCTTCTATTGCAAGCAATGCCAGGCGATGGCTTCGAATAAAACCTGTCCCCATTCGGCTGAAGCCCACGTCTATCTCAGTGGTACAAAAGTGCGTGAAATGCTGCAAAACGGTGAAGATCTTCCTGTGGAGTTCACCAGGCCCGAAGTCTCGGAAATCTTGCGGCGTTCATATACCAATCAGGATGTGGAATCGGAAATAGCCTGAATGCCGGTAAGCAAGCGGGTTGGTGAACGGTGGATTTCCGTGGTCGATTTTAAGAGTGTCTTGTATTGTGGACTCCGGAGGAGTGGGTGCCTGGTCTGCTGGATAGCGCTCCTCCCGGCACCGTGCCAGAGGAACCTGACTCACTGTACTTCTTTCCACCCGCTCGTATACGTATCTGGTCTGAATTAATGAATTGCACTTGGTAAGTAAGACGTTATATGGAGCTCATAGATTTACTGAATTTCATTTTTGCCCCCATTGAGCAGTTTCTGCGTGAGGCATTTCCCTCCATCAGCCAGATAGGCATCTGGACGCTTCCCCTGCTGTTGTTTACCTGGCTGGCAGGTTGGATTGCCGGTAAGCTGCATGCGGAAGTGAACCTTGCTGTGGCGTACTCGCGTAAAGTATTTCATTTTCTGATCTTCACCATGGCCGGTGTGCTGCATATCTTCGGGCACCTGTCCCTGGTTGCGTTGTACGGAGTGATCGTGTCATGCTACGTTGTGTATGGAGTGGTGCGGGGGGAAGGATATCCATTCTATGAGGCAGTGGCGCGGCCCGAGGATCGCCCGCACCGAACATTGTTTATTCTCGTTCCCTTATTCACTACGGCACTCGGTGGGGTGACATCGAACATTCTATTTCCTCACTTTGCCCATGTCGGATATCTGGTGAGTGGCTGGGGTGATGCGATTGCAGAACCCGTGGGTCGGAAATGGGGTTCACATTCTTACAACGTACCATCTCTGGCCGGCGTACCCGCCATCAGGACCATTGAAGGGTCGATCTCCGTATTTATTGTCGGAACCATCGCTGCATTTCTTGCACTCTGGGTAATCGATATTCCATGGATTCTTGCCCTGCAGGCAGCCGCTCTTTGTGGCGTAATTGCGACAGGTATCGAATCCGTGAGTACCCACGGCATCGATAATTTCACGGTGCAAGTTGCGGTTGCCGCCGTTGCTCAATATGTACTGCTCGGAATTTAGAATCAGCAGTCACATTTCAAGAAAGTGCAAACCGATGTACTTGCAGCCTGATCGAACAGAAGATAAAATTAGTTACTGGTTATTAGAGAGTGGAGAAACGCCGGACCGACTGTGAAATTCCGATTTGGTTACTTTTAAAGGATGGATACTTTTCATCATAAAACCACAAACACAATGAGCCTCGGTTATCACAAAATGCTTCGGTTACTAACAGGACTGACTGCTGTTGCTTTACTGATGTGCTCATGTACGGAACCCCCAATCCGGGAGGTGAGACAAGTCATCCGGGAGTATCAGCACGCATACGCTCCGGATAGCCGGCTGGAAGTCTGGGATCTTTCTTTTTCCATCCGGAACAACACCTGCATTTTAACCGGTGAAACCACTTCACTGACAGGAGCCCGCGAGCTCATTGCTTCACTCTCCGAGCAGTTTCCCGGTTATGAAATCCGTGATTCGATCACTGTATTACCGGATCCCGCCCTTGGAGAGAGAATAGATGGTATTATCCGAACGGGCGTGGCCAACGTGCGAAGAAATCCGTCCCATCAGGCGGAGTTAATTACTCAGACCGTACTCGGCTCCACAGTGAGTCTCCTCAAAGAGGCGGAAGGTTTTTTCTTCTGCCGGCTGGAAGACGACTACCTCGGGTGGATTGCACAGCCTTCGGTACATGCGGTGACGGACACTGCGCTGAACAGCTGGCGCACAGCTCCCCTCCTGGTTTACCGGGAGAAATACGGCACGATTTACCAGGAACCGGACCCGAGCAGCTATCCGGTATCGGATATCGTGCTATCCTCCAGAGTGCGACGTATCTCGGAACCGCAGCCCCGGGTGGAAGTCCAGCTGCCGGACGGCCGTACCGGATATGTTCTCCGGGACGAAATGATGGAAATACAGCGGTTCCGGGATTTGCAACCCGATCCGGAACAATTGACGCACATGGCGAAACAGATGCTCGGCATTCCTTATCTCTGGGGAGGAACTTCAATAAAAGGTTTTGATTGCAGCGGTTTCACCCAAACGCTGTATAAAATGAACGGGGTAGAACTGCCAAGGGATGCAAACATGCAGGCAGAGATGGGAACGGCTGTGGATACTGCGGATGCCTTTGCCAACCTGCGTTCCGGCGATTTGCTCTTTTTTGGACCCTCACCCGATCGGATCATCCATGTGGGTATGTATCTGGGGGACGGGAGGTTCATTCACGAATCCGGCATGGTGAAGATTAACAGCCTGATCCCGGAAGCGCGGGACTATAATGCCTCCCGGGCTCGAACCCTGCGAACAGTGAAGCGCGTATTCTAACTTCTATACTCTGCGGGCGTTACTCCATCCTTGGAAGAATTTGGCGGATTTTCAGCCTGAGTCGCCGATTTCGCCCTATCCCAGATCAGCGGAGTGAATGGAGCCGGGCTCGAAAGGATGCAATAGTCATATTATTCAATACTTCTCTGGACAAATACCCGCTGCAAACGGAAGCGTCTGATCCGATGGAAATAACTTTACTGAGAACCCCGGGGGAAGTCAAACTGAATTCAACCATTTCACTGGAGCTGCAGGGAGAGAGTTGCTAACCTTTCCCTGGTACCTGATTATTTGAACCCATCTTTCCCTGAAAAAGCGTGCCGGAGTGCTGCCAAAAAAATCACTGGGGAAGCGAACCGAAGGTTACTTCTGATAGGCCACTGATCCTGATATAAGGGTCGCCCAGATAGAATCATCCTTGTCAAAGACGACGATATCAGCGTCTTTTCCGGGTTCGATGGTTCCTTTCCTGTCATCGATTCCGAGCACTCTGGCAGGATTCAGCGATCCCGCATGTACGGCGGTTTCCAGAGTGCAGCCGGTAAACCGGTGAAAATTCAGCGCCATCTGCGCCAGCGGCAGGGCGGTGCCGATGAGCGTGCCATTCAGATAATATGCCGAGCCGTTTTTCACCTCGTATTCAACGCCGTTATACAGGTATCGTCCTTCCGGTTGGCCCACGGCCTCCATTCCATCGGTGATGCAGACACACCGCTCCGGTCCCAGCTGGTGGTAGGTCCACCGGAGGACATCCGGGCTCACGTGCCGGCCGTCGCAGATGAGCTGGGCGGTCGCCTCATCTGATTCGAAGATGGCCAGCAGCGGTCCGGGTTCCCGGTGATGAAGCGAGGGCATGGCATTATACAGATGCGTAATGTGGTTGATGCCGGCGTCCAGGTATTCGCGGGTTTGATTGTATGTGGCGTTCGTGTGGCCCAGGGCCGGCACAACATCGATCTCCAGCAGCGCGTCAATAATCGGGAAATCCGGCGAAACCTCCGGGGCGATCGTCATCATTTTGAGGGCGCCGTTCGTCAGTTCCAGCAACTCCTGCAGAGCCTGCCGGGAGGGGGCGCCGTACCAGGTGTCCTGCATACCTCCCAACTTTTCCGGATTCACGAACGGTCCTTCCAGATGAATACCCAGGATCTGTGCGCCTCCCGGCTGCCTACCCACGGCGCTGACCCACCGGGGCAGATACTCGTGAACGATCGAGGGCACCACCACCGGGGTGGCCAGGTAACCCGTCGTGCCCATCCGGGCAAGCGCCTGCGACATGTCAGCGATGTTCTGTTCGTCCGCCCGGATCACCTCCACGCCACCTGCGCCATGGATATGAAGATCAATAAAGCCGGGAGTAACCAGTCGGCTTTCCGCATCAATGGTTTTATAATCCGGATGTTCAGGCAGGTTAGGGCCTATGCTTGCAATAGTACCGCCTTCGATTGAAATATTCACCGGAGACTGCTCCGGCGTACTATATAGCATACAATTCTTTAAGAGCACATTCTCTTTCATGGAAATCCTCTTGCATTCAATTGATGACCTTCTATGATTTCGTCAGTTCAACGTCGGTGTTTTCATCACGTCAGGGACAGCAACAATCTGTGAAAATTAGCCAATGTGCAGGAGGTTTGCAATCTCAGGATTTCCGATGATAAGCGGTTCGCGATGGCGCTCCTCCGGTTAGCCTCACTGAATTCGTTTAAAAAAGCAACACTCATCTCTGCAGGGAGTGTTGTTGATTTATACAACTCTGCCCGTGGAAAATATCAACACCTGGTAAGATACTGATATTACTGAATCATAGAGACATTTGTATTGCTGGCGCTCAGGGAAGTGTTGAAAATCTCAGCTCCGGCACCATTGTTCTCTGGGAATGTGAGAGTGAAAAAACATTCTTCTAAGATACTGTAATTACAGCAATTTATAATATATCAATGTCGTCTTTTTTTCCCGGCTGGCACAGGACTTGTCTCTATATACAGTAGAAAAACGAATCAGATGAGTTGAACGAGAAAATGATGTACGAGAAAATCATCGTATCTGAATCAAAACGAAAAAGGAGCATATCATGGTCGTAATCTTTGTGGCACTGACAATCCTCGCGTTGCTGGCGATTGATTATTTTATCATTCGTCCGCGGCAGGAGCGGAAGAAAGAGCAGGAAATTTCGATCGGGGAGTTGGTTCCTCTGACCAAAACCATGCAGAACATCCCGGCTGGAGTGTTTTTGCAGTCATCGTTTACGTGGACGAAGGTCCAGGATGATGGCTCCATCAAAGTGGGATTGCACCCGTTGATCCTGGGGCTCATCGGTCCGCCCTATGAGATGGAGTTGATGCAGAACAAAGAACTAGTTGCCAAAGATGATCCGTTGCTGCGGGTACGCAAGAACGGACGGTATATGACCATCAAGTCCCCGGTGGCCGGTGAGATAATCGATTATAACCAGGCACTGTTGGGTGAGACCGACTGGGAGCATCTGAATATGAGCTGGTTGTATAAAATCCGGCCGAAGAACGTCACCGCCGAGATGCAGACCTGGCAATACTCGGAGGATGCGGATGAATGGATGGATGAGCAATATCGGCAAATCAAGTCGTTCATCTTTGAGAAAGCCGCTCCCACCGAAGTCGGGATGACGCTGGCAGATGGCGGCGATGTGCCCATGGGGATCCTGGCAGAACTTGACGAGCAGACATGGAACGAATTTACTGAGAAATTTGTCCGATAATCGCTGTCAGACTCAATTACCTACTCTGGAGGTTATATATGTCATACGGAATATTGTTTGATACGACCAAATGCATCGGCTGCGAAGGATGCATGTACGCGTGCCGGGAACAGAATGGGTTACCTGAAAACGATCAATACAAACTCTCCGCTCAGAATTATACGGTTGTGAAAAGCGTCCAGGACACATATTATCGGCAAATGTGCATGCACTGTGAAGATCCGGCCTGTGTGTCAGTCTGCCCGGTGGGAGCCCTGGAGAAAACCGAAGAAGGCCCGGTTGTTTATGATGCGCAGAAGTGTATAGGCTGCCGATACTGCATGGTTTCCTGTCCCTTCAGTGTTCCTAAATACGAGTGGGCCAGTCCGAATCCGGCGATATCGAAGTGTGTCATGTGCTATGAACGCATTCAGGAAGGGGAAATCCCTGCCTGTGCTGATATCTGTCCTACCGGAGCCACCCAGTTTGGGAAGCGGGATGAACTGCTGGCTGAAGCCCATCGTCGAATTGAAGAGAACCCGGACCTCTACTATCCCCATGTTTATGGAGAAACGGAAGCGGGCGGCACCTCGGTCCTGTTTCTGTCCAGCATTCCGTTCACCGAGCTTGGATTTCCGGAAGGGGAGGAATACCAGAAAGCTTTCCCAACCTATACATGGAAAGCCCAGAAGGAAATACCGAATGTCGTGGTATTCGGCGGTGTGTTCCTCTACGGATTGTGGTGGATCGTCAACCGGCGTATAGAGATCGATAACGGAACCATGTCAGGGACAGGCAAGCGAGAGGAGAATGAATAATGTCAGCTAAAAATCTAGCACAGAAATACATTGGTAAATTGACGTTTTGGAAAACCGTATTCTTTCTGGTCATCCTTGTCGGGCTCTATGCAGCAGTCCTTCGTTATTCCCAGGGATTGGGAACCGCGACTAATTTGAACGATAACTTTCCCTGGGGCTTATGGATTGGCTTTGATGTGTTATGTGGTGTAGGACTGGCTTCCGGCGGATTCACGCTGGCCGCAGTTGTCTATATCTTTAACATCAAGCAGTTCAAACCCATCATCCGCCCGGCGATTCTCACGGCATTTCTGGGATATCTGCTGGTCATCGTCGGCTTGCTGTTTGATCTTGGAAAACCCTGGAATATCTGGCATCCGGTGGTTATGTGGAACCCGCATTCGGTGATGTTCGAAGTGGCCTGGTGCGTGATGTTATATACTGCAGTTCTGGCATTGGAGTTCAGTCCCGTGGTTTTTGAAAAATTCCGGCTGCAGAAACCCCTGAAGATTATTAAAAGAATTACCATTCCGCTGGTGATTCTGGGAGTGATCTTGTCCACGCTCCATCAATCC
>DATFLS010000442.1:0-3526 GCA_035267465.1 bacterium | reverse complement strand
TGACCTCGCTGACCACGGCAGCCGGCTTCCTGGCATTGAATACCTCCGGAACCGAAAGCATCGGCATCCTGGGGATTTTTACCTCCATCGGGGTCCTCTTCGCATTAGTCATTTCGCTCTCCTGGCTGCCGGCCTGGCTGTCTCTTATCCCTGTCCCCAAGTGGATCCGCACCCGGGAGCGTTCGTTTACCTCCGAACGGTTCACCAGGTGGTGGGGCGATCAGATCTTACGGTTCGAACGGGCGCTTATTCCGTTTATTATTATCGTGGTGATACTTTCCGCCTGGGGCATGACACAGCTGCGGCATGAGTTCTCTTCCATCGAAAATTTCCCGGAAGATCATCCGGTGCGGCAGGCGCATGATTTTGTCAACGAACATTTTGCCGGCACCACCTCGTTCCAGATCATGATTGAAAGCGAGCAGCCGGATGCCATCAAGCAGCCGCATATACTCAAAGGCATGCGCCGGATGGGCGCGTTCGCCGACTCCCTGCAGCATGTCGGTGATACCCAGTCCGTTGCCGACTTTATAGCCCGCATTAACAAGGTGTTGCATAACGACAACGATGCCTACAACCGGATTCCGGACCGGCAGGAAGTGGTGACCGGTGTGGAGTGGGTGCAGCAGAATGGCGAGTGGGTGGAACAGGAGGTCCGGGATACGGTCTCCGGCCGGGCGCTCATCGCCCAGTACTTCCAGCTGTACGAGATGTCCGGCAAGCCGGAGGATATGGCTAATCTGGTGGATTACGACTATCAGAATGCCAAGATGTCGGTTTTCATCGATACCGACCGGCAGTCCGAACTCCGGCAAATCGACCGGAAACTGGAATCGAAGTTGCAGGAGGTGTTCCCGAACACCACCGCCGCCATCACCGGTATGGCAAAGATCATCATTGTGGTGGATGACCTGATTGTCTCGGGGCAAATCTACAGCATCCTGGCCTCGTTATTTCTGGTGTGGCTGCTCACGTCGCTGATGTTCAGGTCGCCCGTCCTGGGCTTTTGCAATACCATTCCGTTGTTCTTTGCTCTGCTGCTGAACTTCGCCATTATGGGCTGGTTCGGGATTCCGCTGAACCTGGAGACCATGGTCACCTCCAGTATCGCTATCGGTATCGGGATTGACTACGCCATACACTTTACCCATCGCTACCGGATAAAACTGCACGAGGGCCTGAGTTATGCCGATGCCATTCCCGCCACCATGCGGGAGGCCGGGGTGGCGATTATGATTAACTCCGTCACTGTCGCGCTGGGATTCTCCATTATCGCGCTCTCCCAGTTTGTGGCGATTGCCCACATGGGGATTTTAATCACCCTGACCATGCTCACCAGCGCATTCGGCGCTCTGACTATCCTGCCGGCGTTCTTCCTGCTGGTGAAACCGAAATCTTTACTGGAGGTGAAGAAAACATGATTCGAATGAAGACTTCTCCCTGGAAATTTATAATCGTCAGCGCAGTTCCTATCATTCTAACAGTGGCCTTGTTGACCGTTCCGGCGTCTGGCCAGGAGCTCACCGGCCGCCGGATAATGGAGCGGGCGCTGTCGGGAACCACCTGGGACGATATGCAGGCGAAACTCACCCTCACCCTCAAGACCAGCCGGGGAGAAACCCGGGTGAGGGAAATCGATTTTTATTCCAGAGATACCAATGAAGAGGAAACCCGGATGCTGATGCGGTTTACCGCACCGGCGGACGTGGAGGGCACCGGCTTTCTGCAGATTGAACATAAGAACGCCGGGGACGAGCGGTACCTCTATCTCCCGGCGCTTCGCCGGGTGAAGCGCATCGCCGCCAGCGGCTCCGGCGGGAACTTCATGAGCTCGGACTTCACCTACTACGACATCGGCTCGCCCGAACTGGAGGACTGGACCTACACCCGGCTGGAGAACGCGACCGTTGAGGGCCAGGAGTGTTATGTGCTGGAGACATTCCCCCGCACGGACCAAATCAGGGAAGACACCGGCTATGGCAAGGTCATCCGCTGGATCACCGTGGATTCGTATAATACCATTCGCTCGGAGTACTATGACCAGTCCATGGAGAAAAAGAAGGAACTCACCATCCCGGAGTATACACAGCTGAAGGGGACGGATTTCGCCTCGAGACTTATCATGCATGACGTACAGATCGACCACACCAGTATCATGGAATTCGATGACATCGAAGTCGATACCGGGATTCCGGACGACTTCTTCTCCCAGCGATATCTGCAGCGCATGCGGTAATTCCAGACAAAGCGAAGGGGAGACGTGATGCAGCAGCCAATCAGACAATCGATATTGTGGCTCCTTTTTCTGTCAGCGATGTGTGTACTTCCGGAGGGGAGTCCGGCGGTGGATATCGGAGGGTATGTGAAAACCTTCGGGTATGTGAACCCCAATGACAGCCTCCGGTTCGAGCGGGCCGGATCCCGGCTGCAGGTGCAGTTCGACGGGGCCCTGGGCACCAGCGCCGCCTACTTCGCCGCCCTGGATTTTAACTACGACGCCGCGCAGGCGAAACACTCCCCCTTTGCCGGCAGAGGCAGCGGCCTCACTATCTATCCGGTGGAAGCGTATGTGGATGTGTACACCGATCTGGCCGACTTCCGGCTGGGACAGCAGTTTATCTTCTGGGGCAAAACCGACTGGGTGAATCCCACCGACAACATCAATCCCTGGGATTATCTGAATATTTCCCCGGAGATTGAGGACTACCGCATTCCGGTGGTGGCGGCCAACGGGAAGTTCTATCCGGACCCGTTCACCGTGCAGGTGGTGGGCGTACCCTTCTTTGAACCGGATAAACTCCCCCTGCCGGTGGATTCGCTGGTCACCCCGTCCAACCGGCTGAGTAATGCCCAGTATGGGATCCGGGTCTCCTCGTATCTGGGTACGCTGGATTACTCGGTCAGCTATTTTCATGGATATGAGGGCACTCCCGCCATCAGGCACCGGTTTCTGGAACCAGTGCCTCGAATCTACGGGGAGTATCTGCCCGTGGATGTGTTCGGTCTGGATTTCATCACCACCCGGGGCGCCTGGGCGTTCAAGGGCGAATCCGCCTATTTCCTGACCAAAGACCGGGACGGCACCAACCCGTTTGTGAATAATCCCTATGTCGAAACGGTCCTGGGGCTGGATTATCTCCCCTCGGCTACACTTTCCCTGACCGGTCAGGTAGTGCACAATTATACCCTGCAATACAAGGAGGCGATCGAGTCCCTCAACCCGCAGGGCGCACCGCCCCGGCAGACTTTTTCAACGGCAGTCCGGGCCCAGTGGGAGATGATGGACTACGTGGATTTCCAGCTCATCGGGGTGTACAATTTTGAGCACGATGATTACTTCACCCTCTCCTTTATTAACTGGGATGTGGCCGACGGCGTCGGACTCACTTTCGGCGGCCTGCTGTTCGAAGGCCCGGCCGGGTCGACGTTCGGCCAGAGTGATAAGTACGATAAGATCTTCTTCGAGCTGAAGGTGTCGTTTTAGCGGGATGAAATGCGGGGAGAATAAGGGATCCTTCATAGAATC
>DATFLS010000441.1:0-4681 GCA_035267465.1 bacterium | reverse complement strand
GGCCGTCAATCGGGCCGTGAAATGCGGGTCATGCTGGTCTATCTCAACGGCTTCCTTCCGTTCGGGCAGTTCTTCAATAAATCCAGGGTTGCGAACGGCGGGATGGGTCTCTCGTTTACTCTTTGATGCAGGGCGTGCATTCGGTGCGCAGAATCGATCCTGCAACCGGGCGCAGACATCCACTGTCCCGGAGTTCGGGAGCAATTGTGCACCGGATACCGCCTGTTCACAGAGGAACATATCCAACGGATCAAACTCATCTCCCGGTTTCACCATCGATTAATCTCTCCGGTTTCCGTGATTCATTCTCTGTTCCAAGAATATCCCCCGGAGAGGAAAGAGAATGGTCGCCGGGTTACAGTCAGTGCCGGCAGGATCCGGCATATTGTGTTCGGAGACGGAACAAGTTCTATCCGACTTCATAGATAAAAAAAAGAGAATAAACGGATAGCAAGCGAGGTGAAGATATATGGAGCGTTTATTTCCACAGAACAGAATTGACAGCAGATTGCAGGCGCTGTCACTGGCGGGTGCCGTTCTCGCAATGGCAGCGGTTTTCCTCATGGCAGGCTGTAACAAGGAGACCACCGCTCCGGAAACAGGCGCCCTGTTTTCCAGCGGGGACGTCGGAGCGGGTGAAACTTTTTTTCATACCTTTAAAGAAGCCGGCACCTTTCCCTATTACTGTGAGATTCACCAGCCGGATATGAAGGGGACTATCGTCGTCCAGCAGGGATTCGGCGGCCCGGACACGGCGACCGTCACCATGGAGAACATTCAATTTCATCCCCAGCAGGATACAGTGGCGCCCAATACGTCCGTGCAGTGGGTGAACCAGGACAACGAAAATCATACCGTCGTCAGCGGCACTCCGTCCATGAATAATAACGGTGGCGGGAACTCCGGTGGCGGGGGTTATTACAGTTATTGAGGACCGTGTCGCCTCTTGCTGCCAATACCGGTGGCACAAATCCCTGGATTATTTCTCCGGGAAACTCAGGGATAGATGCTGACAACGACGGCGTCCCTCCGGGAATTCCTCCGGTCTCCTGAAAGCGCCGTTCTCCACCACACCATCACCAGAGAAGGGTGACGACTCTATTTCTCTCGGCAGCAGAGATACAGTCGGGAAGCGGTTAATTCCGGCGGACAGTTAAATACCTTGCATCCCGCTGGTCTGGGCAGATAAAGTGGGACGGGCTTTTATTATCGCCCTCCCACGATCACGATCCCTTCCATGCCAGCGTCTCTATGTCCTGGAACGTCACACCACATGGGAAACCGGCCGGTGGTGTCGGGAGTGAAGGTGATGGTATCCCGGGTGTTGGGCTGAATGGTTCGGGATTGGACGTTGAACTCGCCAATGGCCAGATTGTGCGCGATGGTGCCCACATTTGCGAAGATAATGGAAGCCGTGCTATCCACGGTCAGGGTAATCTTGTCCGGATTCAACGAAAATTCTTTGCCCTTGACCAGGATATAATTATCGCTTCCATTTTGCTCTTGCGGGGATGTGATCTGGGAGCATCCCAGCAATTCCATGGTGAATAAGAAGAACCCCATTATCACAGGAAGCAGTACTTGTTTCATCCGATCCCCTCCCTGGTCATGATCCCTGCTTGTCCGATGCTGCCTTTTGAGAGACATGCAATGTTTTCCCCCTCTACGATGGTCGTTACCAAGCCGGTTTTGCCAGAATTTCGTAGGGGGCGTTCGCAATGGAATCCTGCTCAAACATGACGTGAATGAACGGTTGTTTTTCGCCATTGGGCAGGGTAAACGCCGTTTTGATGGGCTCCATTTTCGGACCCTGGGAGGTCACCTTGATGGGCAGGATCATCAAATGAGTATGGTGGGGCTGTCCGGCAATCGTATTGCTCAGCGCCAGTGGCAGCTCTTCGTCCAGCGCCAGCTGGTAGTCGGCGGCCCGGATTACCTGGGTGGTCATCACATGGACCAGCTTGTTTTCATCGGCCAGCGAACCGTTGATATACAAG
Source organism: bacterium (assembly GCA_035267465.1). Lineage (GTDB taxonomy): Bacteria > Fidelibacterota > JAANXI01 > JAANXI01 > JAANXI01 > DATFLS01. The sequence goes on along the minus strand of DATFLS010000441.1, from coordinate 2,684 downwards.
TCTCCGATGGACCAGACCGCCCCGTAAGTATACACCTCCGGCATGAGCGGAGAACCGGTGCCGGTGATCCCGTGATGGAAGGCATTGGTCATCACCCCGCCGGCCGTCTGATACCCGGGAATCGGAGGCTGAAGCACCTTCTTCACCTTGACCTCGTATTCATTGCCGGCCGGATCCTGGAATTGTGTGCTCACGTCGACACTGTCCAATGTCTGGGTGGGGTCACCCGGCTGGTCGTACCGCTGCCGGTCCTTATACACCACCCGCAGGGATCCGCTGACAATCTTGGCCTGATTGTTCCCGAAGGGCAGCTTGACCGTAGTTTGCGTGTAGGCGGTGGAATCGGCATTGACTTCGCGGAGCGTTTCAGGGAGGGCTACCAGGAAGGGGAGATCCCGAAGAAGCTGTTGCACATTGGTCCCCAGGGGATCCGGTAAGTTGCCGGCCTCCTGTATCCGGAGCTGCAACAGCTGTTGCCCCATCTGCGGGTTCTGTGGCGTGCCGAATACCTGCTTGCTGATGCGGCGTTTTCCGGGCAGGACCCAGTAGACCGTCTTGCCGGATTCCTGCACTATCTCCACATTTGTTGGTTGTTTTGTTGTCCCGCTCTCTTCTTCCGGCATCGTTGTTTCTTGTTCGCATCCGATGAAAGCTGCCGTACCGATGAGAATCAGAATAACCCAGAGGAATAAGAAATATCGTGTATTCTGCATTATTTTCTCTCTTTCACTTTATCTTGTCGCCTGGTTTTACCTTCAGTTTGGGCGTATTCGCGGCTCCCGCTGGTTTGGAACCTGTAAGAGCTTTTGGGCATGCCGATGCCTGCAGTGGGTCAGGAACCCCGGGATGAGCTCAAAAGCAATGTGCGCCCCATTGTCATGTTATCTCCGGGCCGTCATTATTACAGCGAAGACTGTCTGATCAAATGCTTGCGAGAATCGGACAGTAATCGGTCCGGTATCCTGTGCTTGTGGGATTTGCGCTTTTCCCATCAGCAAAACAATGATGAGCCCGGTACCAGCATATACATAATAGTTTTTCTTTGAAATGATACAATCAGCCTGGCACCACACAGAAGGATGATTGAAGATTGATGATTGAAGATTGAAGAAGGCAGCATGGTGCATGCAGAGCGTTGAAGTCAGAGGGTGGGGTAGAGAGCGGCACTTCTCCATTTTTCCATTATCAATCTTCATTCTTCCTTCAAAGAGGGAAGCCTTCACCTCCAATATGGTGCATATACATTAAAAAATGTTATAAAACGATATCTCACCATCATCTTCTTTCTCCTTTTGTTCCTTTCAACCACTTTCCTGGTTTTCACTCTATTAGACGAATGAAAACAGGATTCCTTACACCATAATTCCGAAATCTCCGAAATCTTTCCCGGCTTGGTGCTGGTAGTATTCGAAAGGCCGTATATCAGGACGTCTCCGAGATGGCTTCCTGATTGCTTCTGCTCTCCTCAATGTGAACGGAAATGGTAAAACAAGATACACTTGAAAATTTGAGTAGTGGGGAGTGAGTAAATTTTTTAAAAATGAGAAGCGCTTAAATGTAAGAATACGCCGGAGGTTGTGATGATGAATCTATGGAGTTTCTCTATTTAACCGGTCTTTGATACGCTGCCGTGCCTCCGGAGAGAGCTGGGCGCCCTCTGTCACCTGATTTTCATCCAATTGATTCATCTTTTGGGTTATCATTCTGCGAATTGCGAGCAGCTGCAGACGGTACCAGGCACATAATTTACACGCGGAAATATGTACACGAACCTGCATTTTTTCCCATAAAGTGAGTGGTGCGTCCATTGATTTGGAAATTTTCTGCGTAATGATCTCGCAGGATGGGGTCAGCATATCAATAACCGGTTTGATAATTTTTAGCACACTTTTCAACATCTTCACACTGCTTGATCCGTTATGTATTTTCGCGGGCCAGCCAGTTCCTTTCCAGGCATTTTCGAAGCTGTAATCTGGCCCGATGTAATCTCACCCATAAGTTAGACGCTGTAATATCCAATTCCTTACAAATTGACTCTGTTTCCATCTGTTCCAGTTCGCGGAGAGTAAACACGGCAGCTAATCCGTCAGACAGTTTTTTCATACAGGCATGCAGCACCTGCATAAAACCCTCTGTCTCAATCTCGGCTTCAGGGTTTTTCCGCCAGTCACGCGGAGCAGCATCCGGTCGCCACCGTCCTTTCATCGCCCCTTCCGCAAAGAAGTCCGCTGTTTCATGAAAATCGTGATCCGGTTCGTGTGCATTGATCCTGCTTTTATGCCGGTAATGATCAATGATTTTTCTTTTCAGAATGCTTACCAACCAGGTACGGATTGCACTTTCACCTTGATAATCGGATAACGCTCTTAGGGCACTCAAGAATGTGTCCTGAACCAGATCTTCGGCAACAGTTTCATCACTCACTCGCCATAACGCATATCGATACAGCATATCTCCATGCTCATCAACCCATTTTTCTGGATTTACTGGTAGACGGTTTGCTTTTGCTTGAGACGTATCCACGGTGGTTAAATTTCTACGGTACAACGTATGTCCGGTAAAGAAGTTCTATTCGATCCCAGGGATAAAATCAGGGTACAAAATTTCCATCTGAGCGGCAAGATTTATAAAAGGACGCTCCGCTGGTAAATGAAGTACTCCCCCCCCGTTGTCAGATCATCTGC
>DATFLS010000440.1:0-4681 GCA_035267465.1 bacterium | reverse complement strand
AATGAGCGCATCTTCGACTTTGTTATTGTTGGGCGCGGAAAACACCAGTTCAAATTCCCGTATTGCATCCCCGTACTGTCCCCGCGCATACTGGCACTCACCAAGCCAGTAATGAATGTTATCAAGATAATCGCCCGGCGGATCGGACAGTAATATTCGATTTAGCATATTTGCCGCCGTCTGATAATTTCCGTCTTCGAATTCGGTAAGCGCCTCATTATAGATATTCAGAAATGTCTCCCGGCGTGCGGCTCCGGCAAAATTGTATGGTTCCTCTCCCTCTGGTACCGAGACATCTTGTTGGGTGGATTCCGGAGTATTCGGGAGTGCTTCCGTCCCCGGGCCGGTCTCAGGTTCTCCCACAACACCGCCTTCGGTATTATTTCCCGGTTGATCCGGTACCACGCTTTCTCTGTTCAACTGGATATCGGGGATAAAGGCGGAAAGATTCGGTAAGCGCTCCTGGAGGAGCAAATAGCCTCCGAAGAGGATCAGCGCGAAGGAGACAGTGATAATCACTCCCCAACCGAATTTTCCCCGCCGACGTTCGGTTACAGCCCACTCCAATGATTCTTCTTCGGGTGGCGCCTCCTCTTCATCTTCTTCGATGAGCGAAACAGAAGCAGGTTCTTTCACTTCGACCGAATCTTCGCCTTCATCCACATCTTCCTCTTCATCGAAAAAAAAGAGGCCGGCAGAGGATTCCCCGGGTTCATCCTTTAGCCGTTCGGAAATGAATCGCAGTTCTTTCATACTGATCTCATCTCCGATATCCGGCCAGTCCGCACTTTCGACAAACTTCTCTGATGCCCCCGGACCCTCCTCTTTCTCCACCGTACGATGCGGTTCGGTCTCTTGTACCGGACCTGCTTCTTCTTTCGCCTGATCTTCCGGCCCTGCGGAGTCGGGAACAGACTGAGTCTCTTCGGGTTCCGGTTTCGAGGTGTCTTTCGATTCCCCTACTGTATCAGGGATTTCTTTAGCCGCGGCTTTTCGAGTTTCTTTTGCTTGCCCGGCCTCTTCTGACTTAAAATCTCTTGATACTGCCGGTTGTTTCTCTTCGGGTGTTCTATCTTTTTCAGGGGCAGATTCTTCCTCAGTATCAGCGGTTTTCTCTTTCGCCGGAGCATTCTGTTCTTCTTTCCGATCTGCCACTGCGGCTTTTTTCTCTGAGGCAGCAGACGGTTTCCCTCCGACCTTTTCCCCAGCTCCCGGCTGGGTTTCGGATTCTTCAATCAGAGTTGGAGAGGGGGACCAATACGGAATCCACCGGCCTTCGATCTCTATTTCTTCACCGGTCTGGGGATCCCGGCCGGTGCGTCCTTTCCACCACCGAACGCCGAACTTACCGAATCCATAAATCTGAGTCTCTTCGCCCTTCTCCATCCGATTCTGGACGAGTTTTAATACTTCTTCCACCACCGCTTCCACTTCTTCCACCGGCACATCTTCGGATTCGGCCACCTGTCGTATAAGGTCTTTTTTCTTCATAGAATGCTTCCCCGGTCTGTTAGCGAGGAATGGTATATCGACTCACTATTCGAGATCCACACTTTTCCTCCCACACAATACCGCTGATACTCCGCACTGTTCGTGAATCTCATACCCGACCCGGATCTTCCGATATTATCGGAAAATGTCCCCGGACTATAAATTTCCCGACTACTCCGGTATCTATCCTCCCGGCGTTCCTGTTTGTACCGTGTCCGGCCGGGATGCCGCCTGGAGTTGGCTCAGTAGATCTCCCAGTCGCTGTATCTGTTGACCATAGCCGGTCCAATCGCCATCCCGAAGCATTTGTTGGGCTTGCTGAAAGGCATCGTTAGACGATTGAATCAATGACTGAATATTCCCACTCCCACGTTCCGTCCCGGGTGAAGGCGCGGCTGCCAGCCCCGGTGCCACTTCGGGCGCCTCGCCGAAAATTGCGGCCAGGGACCGATCCAGGGTCTCCTGCATGACAATCTGATTCTCATAACTCACGATCACCCGTTTTAACTCCGGCATTTGCCCCTGTTCTGACCTGATATATAGCGGTTCAACGTATAACAAAGTGTTCTCGATGGGAATCACTAACAGGTTACCTCGAATAACGTTGGAGCCCTGTTGACTCCAGAGCGTCAGTAATTCTGATATATCCGGATGCTGATCAATACGGGCTTCAATCTGCATCGGACCGAATATGAGCTCCTGCTTGGGGAACTCATACAACACTAATTCTCCATAATTCTCCGCATCCGACCTGGCAGCCATCCAGGCAATCATATTGTTCTTATTTACCGGAGTGAAGGGGAGAAACAATACAAATTCCTCCTCCTCATGCCCGGGGAGCCGCATAATAACATAATAGGGTTCCATCCGCTGCTCGTTCCCCTCGTAGATTTCCGTCGGCATGCGCCACATATCTTCCCGGTTATAGTAAACTTCCGGACTCGTCATATGATATGCCAGATAAGCTTGCGACTGGATCAGGAACAGATCCTCCGGATATCGAAAATGCGCCCGGATCCTCTCCGGTACTTCTCCGGATGATTTGAATAAGTCAGGAAAGATCTTTTGATAGGTTCTGATCACCGGATCTTCATTATCCACCACATAAAAGTCCATCGTTCCCTCATAGGCATCGATGACAACCTTGACGGAATTCCGGATATAATTGGTGTTGCCCCCCATCATCGGTTCGGCGTACGGAAAATTCTGACTGGTGGTATACGCATCCAGAATCCATTTGAGCTCTCCATCGATAATGGTGATATACGGATCCCGATCATACTCGAGGAACGGGGCCACATTCCGAACCCGCTCGGCAATTTGCCGGTGATAGTGTACTCTGGACTCATTGGTGAAATATCCGGAAATCAAAATCTTGATGCTCCCGAATTCATACGCGTATAACATCCTTCGCCAGATATTCGACATCGGGACTCCACCCAGTCCCTCGTAATGGGTGAACATATTCTCACCGCCTACCGGATAGTCAAATTCCTCGGTAGTCGCGCCTGTAAAGACATAGTGGCCTGTTTCTTCCCCGTAATAGATACCGGGTCTGGTGACCTGCAAATCCACGGAACTGACCGGTGGAATATCTTTAATGAACAGCTCCGGTAGTCCTTCCGGCGTAACGATGTTCACCGGACTCATGGCCACACCGTACCCATGAGTATACGTTAAGCGTTGATTCTGCCAGGTTCTCGCCTGGGTCGGTACCTGCTGGTAAGAAAATTCCCGGGGAGATATCATCATCTGCCGGTAATTTCCATCGATAGTATATCGATCAATGTCCACATCTGAAAATTTATAGTACAGCCGAATTTCCTGTATCTGTCGATAGGTACTCAATAAAGGCCGGGCATCCCATAACCTGATGTTTTGAATGGTGGGCTGGTTCCGCGAGATGAGCTCCTGGGTTAACGTGCCCTGTAAGTTGTAAGCTTCCCGCTGCACGTCATCGAGTTTGTATGCCATCCGAGTGTAATCGATGTTATGGCGTATGTATGGTTTCTCCCGGTCCAATTCATTTGGTTCGACCACAAACGTCTGCTGAAACCAGGGGTAGATTCCATTGATCAGAATCAGCGAAACCAGGAAGACGCCGACCCCGGACACCAATAAACCGATACCTCTGCGAAAAAGCGAGATCACGAAAAGGATGGCAATGCCTAAAGTGACGACGACCATCACCCAGTAGGACAGCAGCGTCGCATGCATATCGGTATAGCCGGCTCCATAGACGACGCCGCTGCTGGAAAACAATAACCCGAACCGTTTCAACCAGAAATCCACTGCCAGCAGGACGGCAATGATCACCAGCAGGATGCTCAAATGGATCTTGACACTGCCGGTAAAGATCTTTTGACGGTTCCGGACGAACTGAATGGCGCCTTTTAAAAAATACACAACTCCTGCCAGAAGCAGTGACAATACGAACAGGGTGAGCAGCCAGCTTTGCGCCCCTTCGTAAAATGGTAACTGAAAGAGATAAAATCCGACATCTCGTTGGAAAATGGGATCGGTTGCCCCGTAATTACTGGCATGCAGATATTTTAATATCGTCTCCCACCACGGCAGGGTGGCACTGGCCGCAATCAGGGAGATAATCACCACCCCGATTCCAACGAAAATGTTGAATATCCGCTGGCCCGGAATCTGGATGTTCGCGCCTTCAAACCGGCGGAAAGCCCGACCGCGAGTCAACCGGTTGGCCACCCAGAAATTAACCCAGAGTATCAGCGCATAAAGCACAAATGCGCTGATCCAGAGCAGTGCTTTCCAGGAAAGGATGGTCCAGAATACACTGGAATAATTCACCGAATCAAACCACCAGGCCTCGCTGATGATGGTACTGGCATTCCCCAGGAGGATTAAAACAACTACCAGCGCTCCTGCCAGCCAGATCAATCTGCGTTGTATCGCTTTCATAACACTCCCTCGTCACTCAACTACATACCAAAGATGTCAATGTTCTGCTTAGGATGGAAAAATAGCGGAGTTTAATTCTTACGATTGATTTTCCTGTAACTCTTCTAATTTATCCCGGATTTTGGCCGCTTTCTCATAGTGTTCCAACCGGATTGCTTCTTCAAGTTCCTCTTCTAATTTTTCCAGGTCCGAGACCGGCCGCTTCTGAAGTACCGTTTCCTTCCATTCGTTGAGGATTCGGATCTCCCGGTTCGTCTCCACA
>DATFLS010000439.1:0-4226 GCA_035267465.1 bacterium | reverse complement strand
GCCGTTGGCCTACCTTCTAAATGATGACGAGTTGAAGGCACGGGTGATGCCGTGGATCGAGTGGACGCTGACCCATCAGGCGGAGAGCGGCTACTTCGGTCCGGTGCCCTTCGAGGAGGAGCCGGAAGCGGAGCCCGGCATCCAGAAGACCCCCAGGCGCGACTGGTGGCCCAAAATGGTGATGCTGAAGGTGCTGCAGCAGTACTACAGCGCCACCGGGGACGAGCGGGTGATCGACCTGATGCTGAATTACTTCCGCTATCAGCTGGAGGAGCTCCCCGAGACGCCGCTGGACCACTGGTCCTTCTGGGCGAACCGCCGGGGCGGGGATAATCTCGTGGTGGTCTACTGGTTGTACAATATCACCGGCGAGCAATTTTTGCTGGATCTGGCCGAACTGCTCCACGAACAGACCTTTCCGTATACCACGGTATTCCTGAACGAGGAGTGCTATGAAGGTCCGGACGTGTCCCACCTGTATCCCTACAATACCGGCAACCGGTATCCCTTTGACATGGACCTCATCAACCGGCTATGCATCCGTCAGCTGATGAGTTTTCATTGTGTGAATATCGCGCAGGGCATTAAGGAGCCGGTCATTTACTATCAGCAGCATCCTGATTCCGTCTATCTCCGGGCGGTGAAGAAAGCCCTGCACGACCTCCGGGTGTTTCACGGCCAGCCCCAGGGGATGTACGGCGGGGACGAGGCCCTCCACGGACGAACCCCCACCCAGGGCATCGAGTTCTGCTCGGTAGTGGAATTTATGTTTTCCCTGGAGAATATACTGAGCATTACCGGCGATATGGAGATGGCCGATCACCTGGAGCGCATCGCCTATAATGCACTGCCCACCCAGGCCAGAGATGATTTCAGCGGGCGACAGTACTTCCAGAGCGCCAATCAGGTGGAGATATCCAGAAATCGTCGGAATTTTTACGTGGGACATTATCACGGCGGAACCGATCTCTGCTACGGTGTGTTCACCGGGTATCCCTGCTGCACCACGAACATGCATCAGGGGTGGCCCAAGTTCACCCGGCACCTGTGGTTTGCGACACCGGACAACGGGCTGGCGGCGCTGGTGTATGCTCCCAGCCGGGTGACTGCCCTCGTCGGCGACAACGTCCGGATAACTCTCCGGGAAGAGACAGCGTATCCATTTGAGAATACCATCCGGTTCATTCTCGAGACCGATCAGTCGGCAACGTTCCCATTACACCTGCGGGTGCCCGGCTGGTGTGAGGCCCCGGAAGTGCGAATCAATGGACAGGAGCGGTTCGGTGAGCAGTCCAACCAGACGCTCATCATCGATCGGACCTGGGAGGACGGAGACAAGGTCGAGTTAATACTTCCCATGGAGATCCGGTTCAGCCGGTGGGCCGAGAACTCGGTGGCCGTGGAGCGCGGACCGCTGGTATATGCCCTGAAAATCCGGGAAGCCTGGAAGCAGGTGGACAGCGATGATCAATGGGGCGATTATGAAGAGGTATATTCCAGAGATCCCTGGAATTACGGGTTGCTGGAGGCCGCCATCGCCGATCCGGAAGCGGAATTCGAAGTGATAACCCGGGAGCGCATTTCAGCCCCGCCATGGAATCTTGAGAACGCACCTGTTACTCTTCGTGCAAAGGGAAAGAGAATTCCCGAGTGGCAGCTTTATAATCACATGGCCGGTCCGCTGCCGCACAGCAGACCGCAGCTGCACCTGACGGATGTGGAACCGGAGGAGATCACGTTGATTCCGTACGGGTGCACCACGCTGCGGATTACGGAATTTCCGGTGGTGCGGTGAGAGATTATATTGTAGGGGTTCTTCTGAATAAAGGAGTGATCGGGGGATTCGATGAGGGACGTAGTTCCGAATATCTATCGGCTGGAAGATCTTAAACGAAGCAACGTCTATCTGCTGCATTTCGGAGAAAACCTGGCGTTGATTGATAGTGGCATGGCTGCAGATGCGGATCAAATCATAGAAGAAATTCGAAACAGTGGCTGTGATCCGGAACGTATTCAGGCCATCTTGATCACCCATGCCCATCTGGATCATGCCGGCAGTGCACCGATCCTGGCTGAGGAGTTCGGAGTTGATATTTATGCGCATGAGCTGGAAGCACCCTATCTTCAGAAGACAGCCTCGCTGCCCTATCAATCGTGGCTCAAGAAAGCGATCTTCTGGCTCGGCGAGAGGACAGTGATGAAGTCGCCCCCATGTCCGGTCGACCAGCAGCTGAGAGATGGGGACGTCATCGAAGATCTCAGTGGACTGCAGGTGATACATACACCAGGGCATACCCCGGGGAGTATGAGCCTCTACCTGCCGGAGAGCAAGGTGATCTTCTGCGGTGATTTGTTATTTAATATGCATCCGGTCACAGGTAAAAGGGGACTGCGACTCTCCATTCCACTGGTCACGGTGGACAAAACCCAGGTGCTCCACAGCGTTCGCCGACTGGCATCGATGGACGTCGAGAAACTCTGTGCCGGGCACGGAGAGCCTATCATGCGCCGGGCGGGAGAGGAGCTGAGGAAACTTCTGCCGGAAGGACCCGAATGAGAAATTCGAACAGGGCTGTGGTTTCTCGCTGATGACAAGTGAAAGGAATGGTTATACTAAGACGGGTTTTGCTATGGCTGCTAGTGACACGAGTTGTGCATTTTCTCATTACACCTTCCGAGAGTTGTAATGGAACAGGAGATTAATCTTATGCATAGTATTCCACACGCACCATCTGGGTTCAAATTGGAGACCTTTAGAAAATTCCTGATGATACTTGTAGCAGGATGGATTTGCCTGCCGGTGTACGCGGCCGCCAACGGCTTCCAATGGGCGGCTGTCACTCCGGAAAGCCAGGGGATGTCGACCCGGCAGCTGCAGCAACTGACCGACACCCTGGCAGCCCACGGCACCACTTCGCTGCTGGTGATCAGGAATGACCGGATCATTCACGAATGGTATGCCCCGGAGTGGGGTCCGGATCGCCGGCACTACTCTGCCTCGCTGGCAAAGGCGCTGGTCGGTGGCACCTCGCTGCTGCGGGCACTGGACGAAGGTGTTATCTATCCGGATGCCCCTGCCTGTTATTACATTCCCGGGTGGAAATCCCACCCGCAGAAATCCAAGATCACGGTGCGCCAGCTGGCCACCCACACCTCCGGCATCGAAGACGCCGAACCTACGGAGGAGGAACAACAACGGTTACTGGAAGAGGGGGTCTCACGCACCGATATACACATGAACCTCCCCGGCTGGAAGGGGATATTCTGGCGGAAGGATCCGGATCCGTTTACCGTCTCCAGGGACAGCGCGCCGGTCCTATTCACTCCCGGCACCGATTACGCCTACAGCAATCCCGGGATGGCGATGCTGTCGTACGCCGTCACCTCTGCGTTGGCAAGGCAAGACACCGTCGACATTCGCACCTTCCTCCGGCAGCAGATTATGGAGCCCATCGGAATCCCGGAGGAAGCGTGGTCCATCGGCTATGGGAACACCTATGACATTAACGGCCTTCCGCTGGTAGCAAACTGGGGCGGCGGATCCTTTACTCCGCGGGCCGTGGCACGGCTTGGCCGGCTGATGCTGAACAGAGGCAACTGGCAGGGCGATCAGATCCTGAGTGACACCTGGGTGCAGAACGCGATCACATATCATGGAACGGCAATCCCGGATCGGTCCGGCGGCGATCCGGTGCCGGCCTCAGGATTGTGCTGGTACACCAATTTCGACGGTGTCTGGCGGGAAGTTCCCAGAGATGCCTTTGCCGGGGCCGGGGCCGGCAATCAGGTGCTGCTGGTGGTGCCCAGCCGAAACCTGATTGCGGTCCGCATGGGCGACGACCTTTTCGAACCCGGCGGGGATCTCACCTTCTGGGGGGCCTGCGAAAAATACGTATTCAACCCGATAATGCGGGCCATCGTTGAACCACCCTATCCGGAGAGCGAGTACATCACCGGTGTGGAATTCGCTCCCACATCCGCTATCGTGCGACAGGGGGAAGGGAGCGATAACTGGCCCATCACCTGGGGCGATGATGACGTGTTATATACAGCCTATGGCGATGGCTGGGGATTCCAGCCCCGGACGGAGATCAAACTCAGTCTGGGATTAGCCGGGATCACCGGGAATCCGCCGGATTTCCGTGGAGAAAACATCCGATCCGAGAGCGGGGAGCGGGTGGGCCAGGGCGAACACGGCCCCAAAGCCAGCGGGATGCTGATGGTAG
>DATFLS010000438.1:0-6342 GCA_035267465.1 bacterium | reverse complement strand
TTCCCGAGGGAACCCGATCCCCAAGCGGCAAGCTCCGGCGATTCAAGAAAGGGGGGTTCGCCTTCGCCCAGCAAACCGGATTGCCCGTGGTCCCTGTCACCATCATCGGCAGCCGGCAGCTGACTCCGAAAAAGGCTTCGTTTATCCTGCCTGGAGAAGTGGACGTTTTGGTCGATAAACCTATAGAAGTCACCGGGTTCGGACCACAAGACCGGGACCACCTGGTTCGGAGGACCCGGGAGATCATTGCGAAAAACAAACAGGAGAAAGCGCCGGTGTCCGTATGATGTCATTTGCTGCAGCCGGGCCCCCGGCCTCACACGGGGGGCAGGTCTGCGAACGCTCGCTCACGGAATCGGATTATCAGCGGCACTGGGAGGAACTCTCCTTTCCCAGGGAATTCACCACCCTGGCCGGGGCCAGGATCACGGTGCTGGACGGCGGAGTCCATAACAGGAATGCCGGGCCGGATTTTTTGAATGCGCTGATTCTCACCGAACAGGATGTGATCCAGGGAGCGGTTGAAATCCATCTGCAGCAGGAAGGCTGGTGGATGCACGGTCATGAGAGCGATCGTCGCTATCGCGGAGTGGTTCTGCACGTGGTGGGTTCACAGGAGAGATCGGCGAATCCCCGGCGGGATCAGCACTACCCGGCCCATACGATTCTCCTCACCGGGGTCGCGAAACAGACCTCCGGGACAGCCGGGAGGCGGAGATGCGGCCACCTCGAACCGGTGGAGTGGTCGGATCGACTCCTGGAGGACCTCGGATGGCAGCGGATCCGGCGGAAGGCTTCCCGGGTCGGAGAACTGCGCAAAAAATACTCTCAAGAGGATCTCTGGTATACGAAAGTCCTCCGGTGTCTGGGCTACGGGCACAATCACCGGCAGATGGAGCGGGTGGCAGACGTGGTCCCTTTTTCGCTGGCCCGGGAAATTGCGGCCCATTTCTCTGCGAAGCACCTCTTCGAGTTCCTTCTGGGATTCCTGGGATATGATGAATATTACGGATGTCCGGCTCCCGCATGGGAACAGATGGCCTCGGATTTCCAGCTCCGGGGCTTTCGGTATTACCACTGGCATCCCCTGTCGTCCCGGCCGGCGAACCACCCGTTATTCCGGCTGTATCTGTTCTTGTCTGTGTTCGAACGGTGGTACGCCCTCTCCCGGCCCGGATACCAAAGATTCTCCGCCAGGGAATGCGTGGAGGGGTTGCAGGTGCGAAAGCCGGTGCCCGCACGGTATGCCGGTCTGTTCGGGCAGCAAACCATCTCCATAGGAAAGGTGCAAGCCGTGGAACTCGTCCTCAACTGTCTGGTGCCTCTCTGGCTGCATGAGGATGCGGATGCCCGGCCGACTCTCCGGAGGTGGGCGCAGGATCTCCCAGGGATTCCTCCGTATCAGAAGATCGTCCGGTTTATCCGCGGCACCCGGTGGCCGCACAGCTATTCGGAGGGGACGATCCAACCCCTCCGGCTGCAGGGATTTCTGCATTTACGGGAGCACTGGTGCAATGAGGAACGCTGCCAGGAGTGTCCCGTGATGCCATCTCTGCATGGCAGAAAGTAGTAAAGTTTGGAAAATTGAGCAGGAAACTCCTTTGTAGAGGGATCTAAGTATTGCATTCCGGTAAATATCGACATATACTTGCAAGCAAGTGAAGACAATCCGCACATCGATACGAAATTAGGAGATGCCCGGTGAAGCCCGCGGTACAATCAGACCACAGGTTCTCTGCGGGGTGTGGTACCTCACAAACCGATAAACACGCAGGAGAGAGCACGGCTTATGGATGGTAAACTCTACAGATATGCGCTGACAGTTGTGATCAGTATCCTCGTTCTGGGGTGCGCCGCCCCCAGATCCAGCCTGAACACGATCCGGGAAGTTACAGCGAACCCGCCGGAACCGGAGGATAGTCTTGCCGCCACAGCAGCGGAAGCCCCCGATTCCCTGCAGTCCCGCCCCGCCGAGGAGGATCTGCTGAACCAGGCGAAAATCCAGTATTCCAATGCCATGATTTCGGTGTACGACAATGACACCACCGGCGCCCGGTTCCATTTCGAAGCGGCCCTGGAAAACCTCCGGCAGCTGCAGGAATACGAGCATCTCGAGCCCTGGACCGAAGACGAGTCGAGATTATTCACCCAGAAGATTTCCGAAGATTACGTGCAGTACGTCAAGAATAAGGAGGAGCAGGAGAACGGCTACCGGCCCTCCTCGCTGCAGGAGCAGATCTCACTGCTGGAGCCCATCGAAGAAATCGAATGGGAAAACGGGCAGTTTAAGGTGCTCGATGATCGGGAAGGCCATATCCCCATAATCCTCAATGCCCGGGTGGAGCGCATCATCCGGTTTCTCCAGACCCGGCGACGGGGTGAGTTTCAGACCTATCTGAACCGAATGGACCGGTTTGAGGACATGTTCAAAGACATTCTGGCCCAATATAACCTGCCGCCGGAGCTCTTCTATCTGGCGTTGATTGAAAGCGGATTGAATCCCCGGGCGTACTCTTATGCCTACGCCGCCGGTCCCTGGCAGTTCATTTCCAGCACCGGCAAGATATTCGGGTTGGAGCGGTCCTACTGGATCGACGAGCGGTACGATCCGGTGAAGGCGACCCATGCCGCCGCCCGGTATCTGTCTGCGCTGTACGAGGAATTTGACGACTGGTATCTGGCCATGGCCGCCTATAACAGTGGCGAACGCAGAATCTGGCGGGCCATTCGGCGCGAGAATACCCGGGATTTCTGGAGTTTGCGTACCCTGCCCCGGCAGACCCGGAATTATGTCCCCACCGTGCTGGCCGCCACCATTATCGCCAATCACCCGGAAGAATACGGATTCACCATTGATCCGGAACCGAAATGGGTCATCGATACCGTCCGGGTGGGCAAAGGCTACGAGCTCGGCAACGTCGCCGACGCCATGTCCATCCCGGTGAGCGTGCTGAAGGACCTGAATCCGGAACTGCGCCGATACACCACTCCCACCAATGTGGACTCCTATGTACTCCGACTGCCCGAAGGCACCCGGGAACGGTTCCTGGCGGCGCAGGATAATATTCCGGAAGCGGGCGAGCTGGAGTATGTCAGGCACCGGGTGCAGTGGGGGCAGACCCTCTCCTATATTGCCAACAGATACGGCGTGTCCGTCGGGACCATCACCAGCGTGAACAATATCCGGAACAGCCACTGGATCAACGTGGGGGATGTGTTGACTATTCCCCTGTCGCCTTCCTATGCCCGGCGTGCGTCCAGCACGTCCCGTTCGACGACATCCATTCCGCAGAATGTGGCGGGGCGTGAAAAGATCGTCTATATCGTCAAACGGGGCGACACCCTGGGAGAAATCGCCGAGCTGTACAATACCCGGGCCCAGAATATTCGCAACTGGAACGGGTTATACTACGGACAATATATCTATCCCGGCGATCAGTTGAATATCTGGGTACCGGACGACAGCGAGTTCGCCCGGGGGGAGCCGACCAATCAGAGCGAGGGCACCCAGGTAGCAACCTCCGAGGCATCTCAGAATAGTGAATTTCAGATCTATGTGGTGCAGAGCCGCGATACGCTCTGGGATATCGCCAGACGATACGACGTGGAGCTCAATTCCCTGCGGCAGTGGAATCCGGAAGTGGCCAGCGGCGACATTAAACCGGGCGATCGGATCCGGATTATGGTGGATTAACCCGTATGGCGCAACGTCCCTCCGATGTCGTGGTCGGGGTCATCCTGGTGATCCTGGTGCTCTTCCTGGTGTGGACGGCGTTCAGCTTTTTCCGTCCCTCCCGGGATCAGCGATTCATGACCGGTGAAGGCGATGTGGCGGTGATCTCGATGAGCGGGATGATTACGGACGCCCGGCCGTTTCTGGAACGGCTGGAGCATTTCGTGGACCGCAGGGATGTGCAGGCTATCGTCATCCGGGTGGAAAGCCCGGGCGGCGTGGTGGCGGCTTCCCAGGAGATGTACGAAGGGGTCAAACGGGCCCGGGACACCGGGAAGCCGGTGGTGATTTCCATGGGATCCATTGCTGCCTCGGGAGCGTATTACCTGGCGCTGGGCGCCGATACCATTCTGGCCAATCCGGGCACCCTCACCGGGAGTATCGGTGTGCTGATGGACTTCCCCCAGACCACCAAATTGTTGAATACGCTGGGGATCGAGTTTCACAGTGTCACCAGCGGTCCGTTGAAGAATGCCGGAGCCCCCTACACCGAGTGGGACGAACAAACCCGGGAATACTTTTCGTCCATCGTCATGAATACCTATGAGCAGTTCATCACAGCCGTGGCCGAGGAACGGCGGATGGATATCGATTCGGTGCGAACCCTGGCAGACGGCAGGGTCTACACCGGGGAGCAGGCCCTCCACTATGGTTTGGTCGATCAGCTGGGCGATCTGCATCAGGCTATTCGGGTGGCCGCAGAGATGGCCGGAATCGCCGGGGAGCCGACCATCGTCAAATCCCGGGAACGCCAGCTGCGTCTCTGGGATGTCCTGTTCGGGGATCTCAATCAACTGATGGATCAGGTGTACCAGGCGCCCCTGTTAGAGTATCGCTATCCATAACCAACCGAAGGAGCCAAGAGTGACAAAGTCTGATATGGTTGACATTATTTCGGAAGCCACCGGGCTAACCAAGGTGGAGACAGAAGCCGTGGTTACCGGATTTCTGGAGAAGCTGAAGGAGTCCCTGAAGCAGGGCGAGCGGGTGGAATTCCGGGGATTCGGCAGTTTCAGTGTGAAAAAGCGTAAGCCGAAAAAAGCCAGAAACCCCGGGACCGGAGAGATGGTGTACCTTCCCGAACGGCTGGTGCCGGTATTTAAGGCGTCCAAAGTATTAAAAGATGAAATTAACGGAACGTTGAGTTAACTTACACATATACGAACCGCACATTACGACAAACCGGAAAGGAGGGGATTGCATGCCCAGTGGAAAGAAAAGAAAACGCCGGAAAATTAACACCCACAAACGGAAGAAGCGCTTACGCAAGAACCGCCACAAGAAGAAAAACAAATAATCGTGGCGCCTCACCCCAAAGGTGATCTTCTGGTACAGTAGGTCACCTTTTTTTCTTTTTTTCCAGTCGAATTACCACCGATTCGCTCCATAAAGATCGGGGAGATGAAAGGGACCTTCCTGTTATATCCCTATTGCCACCCGGCCAAGAAGTCCGTGGGAACCTGAACACAGAGTGCGTTCCATCCGGAACCGGGATTCCACAGGCGTCAGGATGCATTGCAAATTTTTCAAATGGGGTTCGACAAGTGTCAGACCGCATTTGATTTTCTTCAAGTAGGGTTCGACAAGTGTCAGACCGCATTTGATTTTTTTCAAGTAAGGTTCGACAGATGTCGGAAGGCATTTTAAATTTTTAAAATATGATCCGACAGAAGTCAGGATGCGTTTCATAAATTTCAAACGGAATTTGACAAGTATCAGATTCCATCACAACTTTTTGCAAGATAATTCGACAGGTGTCGTGCCATATTTCAAACTTTTCAAGTGCTATTCGGAACGTTTCGAACCGCACTTTAAATTTTTCAAATACGATTCGAAACAGTTCGGATCGCATTTGAAATGTTTGAGAGGGTATTGGAACAGGCGCCACACCTGTCCTCTGAGTTTTTGAAGGCATTATTTGGCTGTTACAAAGGAGCCCGGGTTCGTCTCCTGCCCATCGGTGGGCAACCATCCCCCGGGAGCCACGGTAGAGATCCCTCACCCCCGGGACGGCGGGGGTTCGGGATGCCACCTTCTGTGGAGTCTGCCGAACCGGTACCCGCAGCCGCGGCTCCTATGGTTCGGCCTCCGGAGAGATTGGAAACCGAACGTTCCGGCATACTCCCCACCGCTGACCTGACGCCTCAACCATCCGCCCTGTCATCCCGAATCATGGGTTTCAAGGGTGAGCTCTCTCTCGAGGATAGAAACCCGGCAATTCCACAATTCTCTGTCGGGACGCTCCGGTATGGAGTTATCTTTGCAGCCGGAATTAATTTATCCATCCGGCGGGCAGCCATGCAAATGTGTTGCATTTTCGCCGTCAGTGTTAAATATTTCCTGTGTGAAAGACCCGGCGGCCCGACACATTATTTGCGTGAGAATTCATCACCGGCAATCCGGCCCGGCAGTGGTGAAGCCGGGGAACGACTAAAATCCCCGGGCGAAATGTTAACACCGAAGAGATAGTATTTCTGTGCCAGATCGACACATCTATTCCGTTACCGAACTCAACGACCGGATCAAGCAGCTGCTCGATGCCAATTTCCCCGGGATCTGGCTGGAGGGGGAGATATCGAACTTCACCCATCATTCATCCGGTCATATGT
>DATFLS010000437.1:0-6651 GCA_035267465.1 bacterium | reverse complement strand
CAGATTCGGGGACAGCTGGCAGAAATGGTTAATACACCAGGCTTCTGACCAGGTAAAAGCCGATACCCAGGTTGTAGCTCCAGGTGGCGCGTTTATCTTCCCGGAAATAGATGGCATTAACACTGGTATTTATTTCCACGTTATTCTCGATGAAATAGGAAAAAGTTGATTGGACGGTATAATGTTCGACCCCATAGTGATCGAAGTACTGCTGCGACGGTCGATAGTAACTCATTTCCGCCTCCACCAGCGGCACCACGCCAAGCAGCGTTGAATTGAGTAAGAGCCGGTCACTGATAACCCATAAATGACTCAACCGAATCTGTACATCGCTATCCTGGTACTCCGAGGCAATCTCGTCCAGAGAACCCGTATACCTTGCCACCGCATCTACTCCGACCTGATGAGCCAAACTAAGGTTTTTATACCAGCGTCCCACCAGGGCAACGCCTCCGAATGAGTCTGAAGTCTTGGGACTCGCAACAGGATTTATGTAGCGATTGCTATAGTCCAGTTTCAACCTCGCATCCCATCCCTCGAGACGCTGTCCGAGGTTCTCCAGAAATGTATCATTCAGATAGAAATAATCAAATGCTGATAATGCCCCTTCCAGCGAAGAGATCTGGCTGTAGAAATCCTGCCAGAAATATTTGTCAGGGCGGTCAAATACCGAATTGTATCCCCTGAACGTCGCTATAATATGCGCAACTTCCCGAATCTCTGTGGCAGATAAATTCAATTCTCTGCTTAAACTGCGAAGCCGCTCATTAAACCGGAGAGCCCTGATCGCTGGTGTCACATTCCGAATCCGGCCCACTCCGATGCCGAGAGATGGACTGGCGACGTTGCTTCGTGACTGCGTTATATCCTCAATTTTTGTTCTGGTGTAGCCTCCGTAAAAATTCCCGCTGACCTCAAGAAAGAAGCGAGGTATGAGGAGGTAGTGGTTCCAGGAACCCGACAGGGTATAGTTCACATTCATCTCCCGTTCCGGGGTATCCGGGACGACCGAAGATCTATCGTATTCAGTCCGGAAATCGGTGGTCAGATAAATACTCACTATATCCTTTTCACTCTCGAAGTACCGGTCGTATACGGGATTGAGGAGTGCCTGAATATGCGATACATGTTCGTGAGTCCCAACTCCACTGGATGATATATCGGTCACCAGAGATGAGTATCCCCAGGTCGGTAACCGATACTGAAGAACCGGCTGAATATTCCCAGGGTGTTCAAACCCTGTCGAATGCTGCCCCTCCGCCATTCCCTGAAACAGAACGATTAATACAACAACGAATATACGTTTCATGTCTGGCTCTCCTTTTACCCGTTTCCTCTGCATGGTTCACGGCGATTTGACTAGTTGAAATCATAAGTGAATATCCCAGTTTCTGGCTGGGCATCTCAGGAGTTACTATACACCCGGTTTCATCCAATGCTGAGCAAATGCAACTCCTATAGTTCGTGTACTGCCAGAGAAGGCATCCCGACTGATTCTCAATCTCTCCCTGCTCATAAATCTGATGCATTCCGCCGAATAGTCGATTAGCCTCTGTACAAATACTGGATTTGAACATCTTGTGCTGAATTACACTCCCATAAGGTTACCGTGAAAATTTCTTTCTCGCAATATGTATTTTGTTGCCATACCATATAGATGATGGTAGTCAAAGCACAGGCCGTCAGGGCCGGGATTGGAGCCGAAGAGTGGATATGCTCCCTCCCGGGTTGTTCAACAGACCGAACTATCTATACAACTGCTGTCAACCGGCAACAGTCAATTGTTCATTGTATTTAGGATCGGACGACTTGATCTCACACCTCTCTCTCCGAACAAATAATTATCAGTATGTCCGGCGACGATGGTCGATCGGGGAGAAAATCGTGGAAGCCCCCTCTGAAAGCCAGGCAGGACAAGGGCTGGATCAAGTGCGAACTTGTTGCAGGCCTTGTGAGGACCAAGGTCCGAGCTGTGTACCAGATAATATCTTGCAAGGAAGTCAGATGGGCTTCTACCCCGGAGTTCGTACGGGTTTGCACCCGTAGCAACTTTGCCAGTACCTGTGATGAACGAATGGCCTGACACTGACTCCGAAATCGAAAATAATCGTTGGAATGAAAATGTATACGGTGTTGGCAAGGCAAATGCTGGGAACAAGATGCGAGATATTTTGATACAGGCCTTTTCACAGCAGGGAGTGGCGAGAGCCTGGGCTCATTCCCGAAAAATGTAGTCGAATTCTCAGAGGGCGGGGGATTGCGGAACGTCGGCTATGCCGAATATCAATAGTTACAACGTGAGATCTGACTTGAAAACACACGATCTCCGGGAGAGCATGCGCAGAATCCCTTCCAGGGAGAGATTTCTTCCCGAAAGGGCGGATCGCAGAAAAATCACTGAACAACAGACGCCTGTATTCCGAATAGACATAAGTCT
This sequence comes from bacterium, assembly GCA_035267465.1. Lineage (GTDB taxonomy): Bacteria > Fidelibacterota > JAANXI01 > JAANXI01 > JAANXI01 > DATFLS01. Next base: position 4,214 of record DATFLS010000437.1, on the reverse strand, counting down.
GAAAGGTCTAGTCCGGAACAATGGAATTGGACTTTACTTTTTTCTTTGTTTCCGGTTTTCTCGATATGGTCGAGATTTAGAATGTTGTTTCCATACGGGCACCTCCGCGAGACCGGCCAGGATGTTTGACGTTTCAACACCAGCAGCTGATGAAAACGCCCTGCTTACGAACGGACATACTCAATTTTTATCATTGCATCACTGTTGGCGGAGTCCAACAGAAGATGGGAAACCGCCATTTTCAGATGGTCCCAGAGTGCTTCCTCTGATGCATTTATCTCATTGGAACCGTATTCATTCAGTTGAATCTTGCGTGACGGAGTGAGCCGCATATCAAGGACCAATTCAAGATCGCCCGGGCGATTTGCCAGCTGGGTTCCCAGTGCATTCAACAGCTGATAAATTTCTCCCGTAAAAGGCAGCTCATTTTTCACATTCAACTGAACGAGATGTTGACTTTTTGATTCTTCCGGCTGGAAGGCATTTTTCTCAGTCTCATCGGAAAATTTTTCCAGTACCTGTTCATCCTGTACGTAATTTTCTGCCTCTGTAGATGCGGTCTGCGTGTCTGAGCAGGACGAAAAATTCATCGTCAATACTATCAGGGGCGCAAGAATTGCGCAACTATTTTTCAGGACTGACATATTCTCCTCTTTTACTTCCTGTAATTTTTCACATTCGGATATCTCGATTTATTATCCTGTTACTATTTACTTCAAATTTCATTCCATTAAGAAATGGTGACCGGGATTGGTCGGTATAACTGATGAATCCCGGTGCAGACAGGTCGTTTGTTATCAAAGCTCTACCGACGATACTCGAGCATCGAAGGGCCATGTGTATTCGGATACACATCCTCGTGTATGTACGAACACGTGCTCTGAGTCCAAATTCGTGCCACTAATTCTTCCGAGTGATTGTAATCGTGTGGGGCCCCGGAACGCATTCGGTGCGGGTCTCACCGTTTTTGGCTGCTTCTGTGATGCACCAAAAAAATCGAGTCGGTGGGAATCAGTACAAAAATGTATAGGAATATTTCAAGAGAATGGTGCGGTTCCTGGTCAGGGGAAGCACCGGGTATTTCCGGTCCCGGTTCGTATTCAGCCCCTCGTTGTACACAAGATATATATCGTACCCTTCCCTGGGATTATACCGGAACCGCAGGTTGGTGATTACCTCATGAATGTCGCTGTTATATTGAATAAACGCACTGAGAGCGAGCTGCACATTCATGGTGGCCTCGATTCGCAGCCTGCCGATATGGGCGCGGAACGCCTGCTGCCTTTCCGGAAACTCCACCCGGTTATATTGATAAAACCCTCCCAGACTGAGATATCTCGACAGGTTCCAGGTCGGTATGATCCCGGCTGTGAGTCGTCTTCCGTCATAGAATGTGCCGACGTGGAGCTGATTCACCACCAACAGGGGCCGACCTGCCGGAGTGCTGTGCATGGCCTCCGCTGCAACGAACCGGTAGCTGCCCGGCGGAACCTCCGTATTCTCGCTCAGCTCAAAGGATTCCCGGAGATCATCATGGGACGCGATGATGTTTACCACCATGAACGCCCCTGATTTCCACTGACCTTCCCAGGAGATAGTCCGTTCAGAAGACTCCTGAGAATTATCGTCCGTCCGGAAATATTCGGCGTTTCTCAGTCGAATCTGGTTGAGCAGAAACGCCGAGCGTTCACTCATGATCCAGCCATAGGAAATGCCCCCGCCGATCCGGGTATAGGCGTGTCGCATCTGAAATCCGATGCCCGGATTATATCCCGCTCCTGTCCGGGAATAATCTGCTTCGTATCCGAACCCTTCATATGTTCGTCTCTCCCAGCCTGCCCGGACTCGGACTGCATCCAGGACGGACCCATCAGTTTCGGTGGTATCATCAAAGGTCTGGGCCCAATTGAGGGTCAGATAGTCGTCACCGAACACCCGGGCGATACCGTCCAGTCCATACGCCAGATTTTTCCGGCCGCCGGTACCGATCCGGCTGGTGGTCATGGCGCCGAAGTACGAATACGGATTCAGCATCTGGCGCCGAAGCCGCAGTACGCCGAAGTTCTCCGACGGTAAGTCCAGATCCTTTTGGGGTGCCGTCTGCATATTGAGTACCCCGACGTCCCATTTGCCCAACCGACCGACCAGCCGGCCGCCGCCGTAGATGGGCACTTGTTCTTCGTGGTGCAGCCCGATGCGCCGGCTGTAAAAGAGCTGATTCCGGCCGCCGAATTTGAAATCGAAAATACTGGCGCGTTCCAGGAAAAACCGGCGTTTCTCGGGGAAGAACAGGGAGAAGCGGGTGAGATTTACCTGTTCATCATCGGCTTCCACCTGGGCGAAATCCGTGTTGAGAGTGCCGTCAAAGGTGAGGTTACTGGTAATGCCGTATTTCACATCCAACCCGATTTCGGACGTCCGGTGATCGGTCCGATTATCAACCGGGATATCCTCTTCTCGTTCAGTACGATGACCAAAGCCACCCAGAAGATACGGCGTAATATACAAGGGAGTACTGCTCTGAACACCATCGAGTGTTAACTCTCCGGCCAGAGATGGCTTCAGAATACTCCACCCTCCCAGTTTCGGAGAGATGCCCGGATAGATATGCACCTCATTCGCGCGAGACATGTATCTCCAGGCGATTATCCCCATGACCACCTCGCCGTGATCATCCTGGAACCGGAGGCTGGAAAGCGGAATCCGCATCTCGAGAAACCATCCGTCTTCATTCCGATGCACAGCCACGTCCCAGAACGTATCCCAGCTCAAACTGAAGGGCACATCATCAGGCTCTCCGGAGGTCACTTCGGCATCATTGAATAACGAGAAGTCTATGCGATTACCGGCCGGTGTTGTGAAAAACCCTAACCCGTTTTCATTGTCATTGAAGGTGTCCAGCAGTATCCCGAACAGATCAGTGGACGGTGAAAAGGCATCCCGTTTGAACGAAACCTGGGTGATGTTTTCCGGACGTTCATAACACCGGGCACCGACATACAGGTACGTTTCATCATACGCCAGACGCACCTCTGTTCTTCGCGTCATTTCCCCTTGATAGACGGGAGTATGCATCACCACCGGCAGCGGTTCAATGGTGGTCCATGCGGGTTCGCTGTTTACGCCGTCCAGGAGTATCTGCTCGTTGATGTGCGGGACAGCATATCTGCCCTGGGCCACGGCTTGACCGGCAGCAAGAACAAACAGGCACATAAGCAGTATTAAGCGCTTCAGGTATTTACCTGACCTCCGCACAGTGAGTCCTCCGGATGTTCGCTTCTCTGATGACCGTCACGGAGAGAAATCCCTTTTGCGATCACTCTCTGGTCCGGGTAAAACGGTGCTGACAATCTCGGACAGATATTATATTACGAAACCATAGGAGAGCCAACAAGCGTGAATACACATTAGCCACCCATCCGACTCAGGCATGCACCGGAGCTGAATTACTCAGGCCGGCAGTCCGGTATATCGGGCCTTTCATACGTCCGCACAAGCCGACCACTAGTAAGGTTCCGATTTATCTGCTCAGATGGATGAAGGGGCTGAGCGCCTCTGTACTGTTACCAGAGCCGTGAACTCAATGGGAGTGTTGCGAGTAAATTTTCGTTCCGTTAAACCTGCGTCGCGCCCTCAGATCAGATTCCGCAACTTCAATTCCGGAGGATACGGATGCAGATAGACCTGTTTGGCCAGCCAATCCACCGGATGGCGCCGCAAATGATGAGTGAGTAAAGTCATCGGGACAATCAGCGGGAGCAGCCCTCTCCGATAATCGTCTATCACGGCGACCATCTCCCGTTTATCTCCCGACTCCAGGCTGTCCTTAAAATATCCCAGAATATGATGGAGCACATTGGCGTGATTTTTCCTGGTTGCGTGAATCTCCAGTGTTCGCATAAATTGTTCGCTATAGTCCTGTAACAACGCAGGAAACTCTCTGCCCCCCGCCTCCGACACCAACCGGCCCAGTTCCCGATACCGTTCCTGATGATGGGAGAGAAACGTGAGCTTGTGCCGTGTATGATACTCCACCAGATCTCCGGGGCCCGGCTGTCCCCCGAGAAACTGCTGCAAGCGGTAAAAAGCAAACAGCCGCTCGATGAAATTTTCCCTGAGTGCGATGTCGCGCAACCGACCCTCTTCCTCGATGGGCAGCAACGGGAATCGATGCTTCAGCTGTTCCGCAAACATCCCGGTCCCGTTCCGACTCG
>DATFLS010000436.1:0-5571 GCA_035267465.1 bacterium | reverse complement strand
ATCAACGTGGCCGTGATGGGCATCCGGAACCGGGGCAGCCGGCACATCGAGGGGTTCGCCGAAGTGCCGAACGTGCGGGTGACCACCCTGGTGGACATTGACGAGAACCTGTTTGCGAACCGGGTGCGGTTCACCGAGGAGCTGCACGGAGCGGCGCCGGCCACCGCGCACGACCTCCGGCGGGTGTGCGAGGATCCCGCCATCGACGCCATTGCCATGGCCACGCCCAACCACTGGCATGCGCTGGCCACGGTGTGGGCCTGCCAGGCGGGCAAGCACGTGTACGTGGAGAAGCCCGTGTCGCACAACCTCTGGGAGGGCCGGAAGATGGTGGAGGCGGCCCGGAAGTACGACCGCATCGTCCAGGTGGGCACCCAGAGCCGCTCCAGCCAGAATGTGCGGGATGCCATCGAGTTTCTGCATCAGGGCGGGCTGGGGGAGATCTATCTGGCCCGGGGGCTCTGCATTAAAGCGCGGCCGACCATCGGGCATTTTCCGGACGGCCCCTCCGACCGGGGCCCGACCGAGGATCAGCTGTTCGGGTACTTCCCGGAGATGGTGATGTATCCGGTGGATGAAGCGTACCTCAAGAATGTGCATTATGATCTCTGGCTCGGCCCGGCGCCGCAGCGGCCGTTCAACCGGAACCGGTTCCATTACAACTGGCACTGGCAGTGGGATTACGGCAACGGTGATATCGGGAACACCGGGCCGCATGAGTTCGACATCGCTCGCTGGGGCCTGGAGAAAGACGAACACCCCATCAAGATCCGGTCCATGGGCGGGTACTATGTGTTCGATTCGGATCAGGAGACGCCCAACACGCAGAGTGCGCTGTATGAATACAGCGACGGCAAAGTGCTGGAATTTGAGGTGCGGGGGCATTTCTCGAACAGTGAAAGCGATGTGAATATCGGAAATATCTTTTATGGCAGCGAGGGGTGGATGGCGCTCGACGGTGGTGAATGGCAGACCTATTTTGGTCGTAACAATGAACCCGGTCCCGGATCCGAATCCGGCAGTCCGCACCCGGCGGACCCCGCGCCCGGGAGTGTCCAGGGCGGGCACTTCGGGAATTTCATCCAGGCGATTCGCGCCCATGACCGATCGCTGTTGACGGCGGACATCGAAGTGGGCCATCGGTCCACGGCGCTGGCGCATCTGGCGAATGTGTCGTACCGGGTGGGGCGGGACGTGATGTTCGATGGTCTGGCGGAACGGTTCGTGGATGATACGCAGGCTGATGCCTTGCTGAACCGGGAGTACCGGGAACCGTTCGTGGTACCGGAACGAGTGTAGGAGAGTATATATGAAACCTCTTTCTAGTTAAATTTTTAATGTAGCGGGATCAGGAAGGGATTGTGCGGATTTGAAAAATCATAGATGTCGAGTGTCGAGTGTATTGAATACGATTGTAATATTCGTAATATTCCTTGATAAATACAATTTTAGTTACTACAAATTTCGCTAAATAATGAAATTTATATTTTTTTAGTGTTTCATGATAGAAATCGGTCATGATAACACTAATGGAATGGAACATCTTACCCTTTTTCTAATTAATTTCCCTCAATTCGTTCGTGTATTAAATTCAGAAAGTTCTATCAGTTCAATATTCTCGCTGGAGCATCTATCTATGAAAAGGACCATGAGCTGGCTTAATAGAATGTAAAAGGTAGAGCAGTGATATCCCAGATGTCCCCTAATTCCGGCTGTGAGCTGGAATGAATTCATCGCTGTATCGGTGTTTGAACCAGCGAATGATATCTGATGCGAGCAAGGTAATTTTGATTCTATTCTTACAGCGATTATCTGGGCACTTTTAGTGTCTGTTTTGGGTCAATCTATGAATTCATCCGGAATGGTCGTTCAGAACCATGATTCTCGCTTGATTCTTTGTTTGGTAGATATAATGGTAATTACGGACAATTGAATTTGAACATTCGCACGGATGCACAGGAAAGGAAATTTCATGACATATTGCACGTGACCAGATTTTTTGAAAGGACCGGCAGCGGCGGCATCGTCTATGACAACGACGGTAACCGGGTGGAATCCTTTGAAGGGGAAGCCGGGGCCGGGCATGGCCGATGCCTGTGAGCGGTTCCGGGCCCATCTGGAGGCGAAGGCCGTCTATGTGAACGTCACCCGGGTCACCCTGGGGACCTGGCTGAATGTGAAAACCAGCTCCGCCGTGTAGTTTACCCAGCAGGAGGAGAATACAAACGTGCTGGCGAATGCGCTGCTGAAACCGGATTACCGGGAACCGTTCGTCCTGCCGGAACAGGTGTGAGCGCAAATAACAAGTGTTGAATTTACCTGGTATGTTTGAAAGACGATGGTAAAGCACGAATGCGTAACAAGAAGCCAACAGTTGAGTATTAGCTCATCTTGCCTCATTGGCAAGACCGTTTGGTATTTACCTTAGTAAAAGTTGGTGGATTGTGTTATATTTGAATCCCTCGGAGGGTGATAGATAAAAACCTAAATTCAGGGAGCAACTCATGGAGAAGTCACATCTTACACGCAGGGGATTTTTGAAGACGGGTGCAGCTGCATTCGGAGCAACAGCAGTCGGTTTGGGCGTCGGTCCTTCTGCCGGGAGAGCATCCGGGTACAAAAAGCATCGGATGAAACTCAGTCTGGCGGCCTATTCCTTCAGGGATCAGTTTCGTAGTGGCGAATTGACCATGGAGGAGTTCATTGATTATTGCTACGATCTGGGATTAGACGGCACAGAACTCACCTCCTATTTCTTCGAATCCGAAGAAGATGATTATCTGCTGGGATTGCGCAACAAGTGCTTTCATCTGGGAGTTCCTGTCAGCGGCACCGCCATCGGGAATGATTTCGTCACTCCCAAAGAAGATGAGCGCCGGAAGCAAATTCAGGATGTCAAGTACTGGGTTGATAAGGCGGTGGTGCTGGGCGCGCCGACCATCCGGGTGTTCGGTGGCGGACAGATTCCGGACGGCTACACCGAACAGGATGCCTTCGACTGGGTGATTCCAGCTCTGCAGGAATGCGTGGAGTATGCGGCAAGCAGAGGGATTGTGCTGGCGGTGGAAAATCACGGGGGGTTCCCGTTGACCTCGGAACAGGTGATCACAATTATCGAGGCGGTGGATTCCCCCTGGTTCGGGGCGAATCTGGATACAGGTAATTTTCTCAGCGACTGGTATCAACAGATGGCGGAGGTGATTCCGTACACCGTGGTGGTGCAGTTGAAAGTGAATCTGCGCTCCACCGTATCCGGGGGCAGACGCATTGCCACCGACCCCGAACGGATTGTCCGATTGCTGGAAAACGAAGGATACGAGCGCTACCTGGCGCTGGAATACGAGGAAGCGAACCCCTATGAGGAGATTCCCGGATGGATTGAGCGACTGCAGGAGCTGGTCGGATAGCGACTGGCCATTCCTGAGGGAGCTTTTTTAGAATCGGATGACTCCTGAAGGACTTCGGTCTGAGGGAACCAGAAGGTACGTGGTGACAGCCGGACACGACGTCTGAACACCGAGGCTCTGCCGGAAAATAATAACTGCACCGCATGATGTGCTGCTTGGATACCCTCCATCGAGAAGAGTTCGCCGTCATCCGGAGTCATTCCAGTGTAAAAGCTTTGAAAAAGCAGCCACTGCTGCTTGCTATGGAATATTCTTTCCAGATGTGGTGGTATAAGGGCACCATTCTGTTTAAATTTCTTGATAAACTGGGTGATTCGCGAGCAATAATTTGAACAAGAAGGAGTGTGCATTATGAAAACCACACGCCGAAATTTTTTGAAAGCAGTGAGCCTGGGGATAACCGCCGGGGCAATAACCGGGGGAATGGCGGGATGTGATGGTCCGCCCCGGACCAGGCAAGAGGGAGAAACGCGATTGCAATTGGGCATGGCCTCCTATTCTCTGCGACAGTTCAGCCTGGACGAAGCTCTCGCAATGACAAACCGGTTGGGCCTCGAGTATATTTCATTGAAGAGTATGCATCTGCCGTATGAGAGCAGCGAAGCCGAACTCAACACGGCTGTCGCCAAGGTGCGGAGCGCAGGGCTGAATCTGTACGGCGGCGGCGTTATTTACATGGAGTCCGAGCAGGAAGTCAATGATGCCTTTGCATATGCGAGCACTGCAGGATTTCAGGTAATCATTGGGGTGCCTGCCCATGATCTTCTGGACCTGGTCAATCAGAAAGTCCAGGAATACGATATCAAAATCGCCATCCATAATCATGGCCCGGGAGACGAACAGTACCCCAGTCCGGAGCGTGTGTATGAGCGAGTTGAGGATCTGGATGAACGGATTGGGCTCTGCATCGATGTCGGACATACAGAACGGTTGGGAATAAAGCCGGCGGAACAGATATTACAGTACGCTGAAAGACTTCATGACGTTCATATCAAGGACGTGAATGCCGCGACAGCCGAGGGAGAAACGGTGGAAATTGGTCGTGGTGTGGTGGATATTCCAGGCGTCCTTCGGACGCTGTCACAGATAAATTACCAGGGGGTTGTTGCTCTGGAGTACGAAAAAGATCCCAACGATCCGCTCCCCGGAGCGGCCGAATCGGTGGGATTCCTCCGTGGTGTGTTGGAGATGATCTAAAAAGAAGCGGGACTCCGGACAGTCCGTGATGGGTGCATTCAGGTGAGGGCAACACACACGAACGGCTGGAAATACGTAAGTTAACCAGTCATCGGATCCGGAGTATCTATGGTAACACATCTGAGCCATACTGATATCGGTGGAGTCAGCCGGCAGATGTGATAGGGAGAGATACCCAGCATATCAATTCCAGCTGACCGGACAGTGGATATACTTATGACACTTCTTCGCAGAAAAGATAGACCCGGAAGTCGAAACACGCTTGTTTCCGGGAACTCGCAAAATGCAAGACTCAACGCAGGTTATCGTATTCAATGGAAATGGATAATCGGGGGGAAATGGACCAATGAATAAGAATATCTGGAAAAAAATAGTCACCGCGTTAGCGGCAGTGGGCCCCGGCCTGTTTCTGATTGGCTATAATATTGGCACCGGAAGTATTGTGACTATGGCCAAAGCAGGCGCGGAACATGGTATGGTATTGTTCTGGGCAGTTGTGCTGTCCTGTATTTTTACTTATGTACTTATGGTTGCCTACGGGAAGGTGACTATTGTAACCGAGCATACTGCACTTAAAAATTACCGAAACCATATCAGTAAATTTAATATCGGACTAATTCTGGCGGTCTATGTGATGATTGCCCTGATTTTTGGGGAGCTGCTCTCGTTGCTGGGTATCGTCGGAATTGTCACCGAGTTGCTCGAGGAGGGGACCCGCCTGCTGTTTGGCGGCACCGGTGTGCATACGCTCTGGATAACTATTCTCCTGGTGATCGGTCTCACCTACTTGTTCTGGACCGGGGAGTACCGGATCTTTGAAAAATTCCTGACATTCTTCGTTATTTTCATGGCGTTGTGTTTCATCCTGGTCTTCATCCTGGTGAAACCGAATTTCGGAGTCATTGCAAGTGGATTGGTTCCGAGTATCCCGAATGTTCCCGGCGCCATGGGCCTGGTCGCAGCGATG